>JACPZZ010000024.1 GCA_016195275.1 Candidatus Aenigmatarchaeota archaeon
AGGCACCGGATTCTCCTACTGTGGGTTTCGGCGGTGAGATAGACGAAGTGAAAATCTACAACAAAGCAATCGGCGATATTAATATACAGCCCAGCCAATCGCAGCTTGTAATCAATTATCCCGGCACTGAAGGAAAGCATACTGTGCGCGTAGGCACACAATCAAATGTTGCGGAAACTTCTGTCAACTGCCAGTAAACAAGCTTTAATTACTCTGAACTTATTTCTTCTCTTTTTTCAGAGTTGCCCAGTCCGCTGATATTACGGTTTTCAAACCCTTGATGTAATTGTAACATTGCAGCGCGGCTTTTGCGCCGTCGCCTGCGGAAATTATTATTTGTTTGAACGGCATGTTCGTTACGTCGCCGGCTGCGAACAGGCCTGAAGTTTTCGTCTCGCACATGTCGTTGACGATTATCTGCTTTAATTCGTCGCGTTCAACAAAGTCCTTTACGAAATCTGTTTTGGATTCAAATCCAAGCTCGACGAATAGGCCGTTGATTTCAATTTCCCCTGTTTCTCCGGGGTTTGCGCTTTGCACTACAATTGATTTCAAAAATGTGTCTCCTTTTGCCTCTTTTACAGACGCGTTAACGAACTCAACGTTGCCTTTTTTCTTCAGGTTTTCAACGTCGTTTTCGTGGCCGGCGAATTTAGGTACTTTGTGAATAACGTAAACTTTGGAGCATATGTCGCTCAATATTTCAGCGCCTTCAAGCGCTGTGTGGCTGTTGCCGACGATTGCTGTGACTTTGTTTTTGAAAAGCGGGCCGTCGCATGTGACGCAATAAGATATTCCTTTGTTCGTAAACGCCGCCTCGCCCGGGACGTTCATGAGCTTTGGCGTTTTTCCAAAAGCAAGGATAACAGATTTGCAATAATAAATGCCTTCGCCTGTTGTGACACGGAAATTTTTTCCGCCCAGTTTTTCTATTTTTTCAACCCCTTCGTGAAATATTTCAGCCCCGAAATCGCGCGCCTGCTCCTCGAACTTTTTCATCATCGAAGGGCCGTCCACGATGCCGAGGCCGGGATAATTTTCTATGTGGTTTGTCGTGTTTGTCTGGCCGCCGACATCTTTTGTCAAAATGACGGTTTTAAGATTCCTGCGTGCAGCGTAAATCGCTGCGGTCATGCCTGCCGCACCGGCGCCCACAATTACGACATCGTAATTTTTTTCTTCCATGGTATCGTGTACCAATTTCAGAATCTAGACTTAAAAATATGACTGAAGCTTCCAACAAAGATTTTATGCGGTTAACCTTTCAAAAGATAGCCTGTTATCGGGCCCTCTTCGGGTTTTTCGATGTTCGGCAGCTTAATCGTCTTTAATTTCTTCTCCACAAGCAATTTGTCGACATGTTTTTTAACAGTCTTCCATGAGGTTGTCATACCCTTGTTTTCGAAAGAGATTAACAAGCTAAGTTTCTGTATGCTCATGGGCGTGTTGGTGTATTTTCCCATTACAGACAGAATGGAATCCTTTAAATCGCCAGACGAACTCTGTCGCCTACCAGCCATTATATACTATTATTAGGCTTCCCTTATAAATATATGGTTTTTTTGAACGTTTTACAGCTAAATCGAATGTATTTTGGCGTGTTTTCCCGGCAAACGGCTTTTAATACCTTTTATGGAATATGATACCATGGATCTTAACATCGGTGTTTTGAAAGCCTTGGGCTCTGCCAGCAGGCTAAGAATAATCGGCTGCCTGAAAGAGCGGCGAATGACACTGACCGAATTGTCCGGCGCGCTGAAAATGCACCTCTCCACTGTCAAGGAACATCTCGACTATCTGTCCAGGGCGGGCCTGGTCGAACAGCAGGATGAAGGCAGGAAATGGAAATACTACTCACTGACAAAGGACTGCAAGAAACTTTTGTCGCCGTATCCGAGCGAGATCAGGGTGCTGATACCGGTTGCGTTGCTGCTCTTCGCAATCGGCTTCAGTTCAAACCAGTTGTACGCACGCCAGAATGCGACCGATGTTTTGGAAAAGGGTTACCAGAATGCGGCCGGCGCGCTGCCGTCGCTGGACATTTCCTCGATACTGATACTGCTGGCCTCGCTGCTTGTCATAGTTTCTGCGTACCTGATTGCAAGAAAAATGGTGTTTTTGGAAAGATTGGGCAAAAACCCGAGTATTTAGCGGCCTGTTATTAACGCCTCCATCGAATTACAAAACATGAAGAATAAAATGGCGGCTGCGATGTTAATGCTTGTTTTGTTAGCCAACGCCATGTCGGTCTCGGCGACCAGTGTATACCCCTACTATGGAGGGTCGCCGGGGCATTATTATCAGGTCGTTTTTGACGGCGAAGGCGAGGCGGCTGTTGTTGCTAAAATAATCCAATTAAACACGGGCAAAGAAAAGATCGACAAATTAACGCTGGAAATACCCGGGCGTTCAAACATACGTTATATTTTCCAGGAAATTTCCCCAAAGCAGAAATGTTTGAATTACGACAATTCAACCCTGAAGTGCATTACTTACGGCTACGACTATCCTTATTACCAGCGTAGTTATGTCAACCTTGATTTTGCCGAGGAACAGCTGTCGTGGTCGAAAAAAGTCATTGTCAACCTTTCAGAACCTATAGAGCAGGGCAAGAGTGCGGCGTTGATACTTTATTACAAGGCGTTCGGTTATGTGGACAAAAACATTAATTTCGATTTCGAAACCATAAAATCGCCTTTTGACACACCTTATCTGCGTATCGCTGTTAATGTTGACGAAGACCTCTCCCTACGGGGAGGGGAAACGAAAACAAGTTACATACCAAACTTCGCGTCGCTCGAGTCTTTCGCGCAACAAAAAATAGGTGCGATGCCTGATGAGCTATCGAATTTCATCAGGACCATCTCGGATAATGTCGCATACGCGGGCGGTTATGTGAAAACAAAAACGAACCTGGATCCTTGGGAAAGTTTTCACGTCACAGGCCGTTACAACGAGAAAAACTTGTGGTTTTTGAACTATTACGAATGGATTGCCGGCGTTGTTGTTGCGGTCGCTGCAATTAATTTTCTTATGGAAGGCGGGCTGTTGAAAGCAATAGCTGGTTTCATCAAAAGATTCAGGAAGTCTTCGCTTTCCAGAATGATATTCGCCGGCTTTTTGTCTGCGGCCGCTGTAACGCTGACGGTTGCGGTTATTACTTTATTGGGGAGTTCTTTGTATTATCTGTTTAGAAACCAGATAGGCAGTATGCTTATCGTTGTGGCCAGTTCTGTGGCAATACTATTTTCCATAGCATTCCCCGCTTATTACAATGCGCAAAAATACGGCAACAGGGAAGGCGCTGCGGTCCTTATTTCAACTATAATCTGGCTGGTTGTTATAGCGTACGCGCTTTCTGCCCTATTCGGTAATTATTACGCGATCTACGAGACGTTCGCTAAAGCCGGCTGATGTTTTTTGCCGCCTTTTCCATGCGGTCTGCCGCTTCAATTATCTTTTCGTATGCGGTTGCGTAGCTTAACCTTACGAAGCCTTCCCCGTACCGCCCGAATTCCGTGCCCGGAAGCATTGCGACTTTTGCCTTATCCATCATAAGCTGCGCAAATTTTTCAGAACCAAGCTTGAAGTTTTTTATGCTGGGAAAAAGGTAGAATGCGCCTTCTGGCACGACACATCCCAAACCCATTTCCCCAAGGCGCTGATGCAGGAACGAGCCGCGTTTTTCATAATCGCGGCGCGCCTTTTCTATGTAACTTTTTTTTGTCTTCAACGCTTCAATCGCAGCCATCTGAGACAGTGTGGGGGCGCTTATCGATGTGTATACATGGACTTTTTTCATTGCCTCGATTATTTTTCCCGGCCCGTAAGAATATCCGACGCGAAAGCCGGTCATCGCATAAGTTTTGGAAAAGCTTTGGAGGGTTACAACATTTTCCTGGACCCCGTTCAATGACGCGATGGATATGTGCTTGGACTTTCCGTAAACGAATTTTTCGTACGCCTCGTCGGAAATTATCAGCAGGTTGTTGTCCACTGCGATGTCCGCAAGCTCTTCAAGCGTTTTCTTTTTTAAAACCTTCCCTGTGGGATTGGCCGGCGTGTTTAATATTATGGCCTTTGTCTTGCCCGGATTGACAGCTTCTTTGATCATACCCGGGTTTACTTCGAAGTTTTCGTCTTCGGATATCCTGTAAGGCGCGGGAAACCCGTTCAGTATCTCTACAACAGGCCTGTAATCCATAAACCCGGGATCCGGTACTAAAACTTCTTCACCCGGGTCTATTGTGCACATCAGCGCTATCATGATGGATTCGTTGGAACCGTTGGTTATGATAACGTTGTCCGCATCTGCACGAATACTGTTTTCACTGCGCAGCTTTTTCGCAACCGCTGCGCGAAGCGCCTTTACGCCTTCGGGCGGCGCGTAATGGGTAGCTTTCGATGCGTTTCTTTTCAACGACGCGATAACACCGGAGGGCGGCAGGAAATCCGGCTCGCCGGGCCCCAAGGATATGATGTTTTTATTTTCGGCCGCGGTTTTTAGAAGGTTGCCTATAACGCTGGGCGGCAGTTCTGATTCGCGCTTGGATATGATGTCGCGCAGCATAGTTAATTATAGGCCTTATAAACTATTATTATGCCAGACGGCGTCGAAAATCTGTTTTCTCCCGGGTCCGTTGCGATTGTCGGTGCGAGCCGGGATCCCAAGAAATTCGGCAATGTGATATTAAAAAATTTCATGCTTTCCTTCAAAGGCAGGATTTACCCGGTAAATCCCAACATGGAAGAGATAATGGGGCTTAAATGCTACCCCAAAACTTCCTCGATAAAGGGAGATGTTGATCTGGCTGTGATAATAGTTCCGTCGGAAATCGCATTGCAGACAGTTGAAGATTGCGGGAAAAAGGGCGTGAAGTCCCTTGTCATCATAACGAGCGGCTTTTCGGAAACAGGAGATACGGAAAGGGAAAAGGAACTCGCGAAGATTATAACAAAGTATAAGATGCGGGCAATAGGGCCCAATTGCCTGGGGATACTGGACACATACAGCGGCGTAGATACAATCTTTAACCCACAGTATAAATTGAACAGGCCGTCGAAAGGTTCCATCTCCTTTGTTTCGCAATCCGGCGCGCTCGGTGCGGCTGTACTGGACTGGGCCCATTCCGAATTTGTGGGCATGTCAAAATTCGTTTCTTACGGCAATGGTGTCGATCTGCGAGAATCCGAATTAATCGATTATCTGGGCAATGACGGGACTACGAAGTCGATAGCATTGTATTTGGAAGGCCTGCATGACGGCAGGAGGTTCATAGAAGCGTGTTCACGCGTCTCCAGAAAAAAACCCATCGTCGCGCTAAAAGCGGGCAAAAGCGAAGCAGGCTCCAAAGCCGCCATGTCCCACACGGCGTCGCTTGCAGGGTCTGCCAATGTTTTTTCCGGCGTGTTCAAGCAGTGCGGTGTCATTGAAGTCGATGACGTTGACGAGCTGTTTGACTGTTCCAGAATACTTGCCTACCAAAAACCGCTAGATGGAAACAACATCGCTGTTGTCACAAACGGCGGCGGGTTCGGCGTATTGGCGGCTGATGCGATAGAGGAGGCTGGCATGAAGCTTGCGTCGTTCTCGCCGGCGGCGGAAAAACTTTTAAGAAAATCACTTCCTGCAACGGTAAATGTGCGCAACCCGCTTGACCTTGTAGGAGACGCGGACACGAAACGCTACAAGGACGCTCTTGATATCATATCCAAGGAGAGCGGCGTAGACTGTATGTTAGTGATATTACTGATGCAGGTGTCCACTTTGGGTTCGGATGTCATAGACGCGGTAACAGAAATTTACAAAGACAGGAAAAAACCGGTAGCCGTGTGTTCGGCAGGCGGCAATTTTACCCAGATACACATGCACGTTTTGGAGAAAGAAGGCATACCCGTTTACTCCACGCCAAAGAAAGCTGTGAAATCGATAAAAGCGCTGTGGCGGTACGGTAAAATAAAAAACCGGCCGTCAGACGGCCGATAATAAATAAGCTTTTGCTGAAGTTTAATCAAAAATAAAAAATGAATCGCTTATTCGTCCTCGTCTTCTTCCGAATCTTCTTCTAGTTCTTCCTCTTCTTCCAACTCGTCTTCGTCGTCGCCATTTTCTTCGTCGTCGAACACGCCATCACCTTGTTCCTTTTTTCTGGTATCATATATTTAAACGTTTCTGTGAGCGCCTGCATCGCGACCGACTACGGATATTTTATTTTTATCCACCCTGAATTTCACTCCGACTAATTTTTCGCATATATTTATGTTCGTTGAAGTGTGGCCGGTTATTTCTTTTGTAGTTACAAACGATTCGCCTTCTGCAAGGGCCATGTAAGGAACGATCTGGTCCATTGCGTGTATGTCAATAGAAAAACCGTTTTCCAGCTGCGCAACCATTTTTTTAGCGGCTTCTCCGCCCACACTCTCGGCGGATTTCTTAATTTCTCCCAATGCGTCTGCGCCTAATATGGAATTTTCGCATCCCGCCCACAAAACCAGTGCGGAGCCTGCTGAATACGAGCTGACAACCTCCTCGGTTATTTCCGTTTCGTAGCCGGCCTTTTCCAGTATGCTTTCTGCGGAAGTTCTTTGTCTTTCTGCAACGCTTTCCGGAAGATTCGAACAAACCGATACGCCTTTGATGATTTTTACTTCCCCCCTGCTATCCAGTTTTATGTTCTCCAGACGTTTCGGAGGCTTCACGGTGCATACAACCTCTGCGCCGCCTTTCGGATAAAAGCCGCGCCTTATTATTTCCATGCCTGCTTCATAACCCATTTTTTCCAGCAAAGGAAAAAATACATTTATAGTATAATCCGCGGGCGGCGACCACGAAGTGTTTGTTGCGCCGCCTTTGATTTTTATTTTAATTTCCTCCCTTGACGGCAACGCGGCCAGCGCGAGCGATTGCAGTACCAGCGTCACAGAACCGGCCGTTGATATGTTCACGTCGATTTCTTTTTCAAGAAAATCTCCCGGGAGAAATTCTATTTCCTTCGATCCCACGAACGCATTATTCACAGAACCGCTGCACAATTTCGCGACTGCCAAAATGCCCTGTAGGTGCTGCTCGCGCAAACCCGGATTCGGCCGGTTAGCGCGTATGTTGAAAATTTTGCAAGGGGCTTTCAAAATCGCTGACAACGCTGTTGCCGTGCGCAAAACTTGTCCGCCGCCTTCCCCCTGCGAGCCGTCTATGGTTATCATTGGATCACACGGCAAATTTGCTTCCGATTTCTGGTGCGGTTGCACCAAAACCCATTTCTTTCAATTCGGCAGCGAATTTTTCACAATAGTCGCCGTGGATCACGAAAACTTTTTCCGGGTTTACCTTGTTTATTGTTTTAAGAAGTTCGCTTCTGTCGCCGTGCGCAGAGAAATCAAAGCTGTCCACTTTCAAACCCACCTTGACCACTTCGCCGTCCAGGCTGTACGTTTTATGCTCCAACAGCTGGCGGCCAGGCGAGCCTTCGACTTGGAAACCTGGGATAAGTATCGACGAATTTTTGCGCAAACACAAACCGCGAATGTAAAAAACAGAAGGGCCGGCCTGTACAAACCCCGCGGTTGTGACGATTGCGCAGGGCTCTTCTATAATTTTTTCCCGCTCGCGGTTGTCCTTCACGAAGCCTATGTTCCTGCACAACTTTTCCAGGCGTGACCCGTCCTTTAGATAGGATTTGTAATTTTTTATTATGTTCGTAGCCTCCCGTGCCATACCGTCCACGTAGACCGGACATTTCAAATTTTCCAGTATCAAAAGCATTTCCTGCGAGCGTCCTAACGCAAACGCAGGTATTAAAGCAACGCCGCCGCCCTCGACGGTTTCACGAACATTTTCCAGGAACCGTTTTTCCTCTTCATCCCTGTCAGGGTGGTTACGCTCAGCGTATGTTGACTCTATTACCAGCACGTCGGCTTTCGGGAATTTCTTCATTCCTGCAACCAATCTTGTGTCCTCTACGCGCAGATCGCCTGTATAGAAAATTTTCTTGCCGCCTGTCTCGATGATTATGCCTGCAGACCCGGGCACATGGCCCGCATCGACAAAGGTCGCGCTGAAATTTTTGAAATTCAGCGTCTTGCCGTAAGGTACGCCAATGCTTTTGTTTAGCGTTTCGCGCACGTCCTTCTTGCTGTAGCGCACGTTGTAGCCCTCCATTTTCGCTATTTTAGCGGAATCCTCAAGCATGAGGCGCATTAAATCAATGGTTAAATCGGTTGCGTAGAAATTTCCTGTGTATCCGTGCTTGTTCAAGAACGGCACAGCGCCTATGTGGTCAAGATGCGCATGCGACAGGAAAACGTGATCCGGGTCCACTTTCAACGGGTACTCGGGCTCTTCCTCGTGGCTTAGTTTTAACCCGTAGTCCAGCAGTATTTTTTCCCTATTTTCTATGATGATGGCCGATCTGCCGACCTCGTTGGCGGCCCCAGCAAAACTTATTTCCATCATTGCACCTGACTTATTTGATTCTTATACTTTTAATCTCTATAAAACGATGTTTTTGTAATTGCGGGGGTAGCAAAGCCTGGCCAAATGCGCAGGACTTAAGAGAAACCGGACATATGCAATACGTGTGCCGGTTTGAACGGCTTAAGTGCTGATAGGAGCTGGAAGCACATTCATGATGTGCTTCAGTCTGCTCGATGAAGAAATCCTGTGGGTTAGAAGCTGACCGAAATGGACAATGTCCATTTCAGCTGACCATTCCCTTCGCCAGTTCGAAAACTCGACGCATACATAGTATGCGTCAGTCGAATCTCTGGCCTCCCGCAATTTATTTTTTTATCCTATTCCATAGGTTTCACTCAAAAATTTGCTGGCGGTTTCGTATCTGGGCCTCAAAAGCCTAAAGGCTCTGGAGTTATAATATTTTTCAATGTGTGAATTTCTTAATTTTTGCCGCATAGCCAGAATTAGCGGGTTCACGGATAAATGATTGAATCGTGCCTGTTCCCGTACCGGCTTTAAGGTAAAAAATTACAGTTCTTCGTTTTTCGAATATTCGTTGTCAACGGATTTTTTAAAAATAATTTCCTTTTCTTTTCTCGCTACAACTTCTTTTACGTGGTCTAAAGCGTCAAGCTCGACTGATATTGAATTTATCCCGTATTCGACGAGCTTTTCCACGAAACCGTCATCACGGGACGGCGCTTCACCGCATATCGATGTTTCCACGCCATAGTTTGCGCAGCGGCCGATAACGTACTTGATTAATTTCAAAACAGCAGCCGTGTTTTCGCGGTACAAGGCTGAAATTCTTTCATTGTTGCGGTCGACACCCAAAACCAACTGCGTTAAATCGTTGCTTCCAAACGAGGCGAATGCGATGCCGGCTTTGCAGAAATCGTCTATTGTCAGCGCGGCTGAGGGCACTTCAACCATTATGCCTATTTTCACTGTTGGCGGGAATCCGAGATTTTGCGCCAGCTGCTTTGTTTTCAAAAACTCGTCAACATATGCGACAAACGGTATCATTAGGTGAATGTTGTCGAGGCCTTGCTCGTGCAATTTCTTTATAGCGGTTAATTCGCATACAAGCATTTCCTGCTGTTCCAGACTCCTTCTTATCCCGTGCGAGCCGAGCATTGGGTTTGCTTCAGTCGGTTCGTTTTCGCCCCCAGCCAGATTTTTAAACTCATCAGTCCTTGCATCAAGCGAGCGGTACCATATTGGTTTTGGGTACAATGTTTTTGCTATCGAACCTAATTTTTCTATGATAATGCCTGTCAACGTCTCGGGATCTTCTTTTGCAAGATGGATCGGGTGCTTTCCGGACTCGGTTAACATGTGTTCCGCGCGCAACAGGCCGACGCCGTCCGCGTTGACAGCTTCGTGCGCGCGTTCGGGGAACGCTAAATTAACTTTTATTTTTGTCGCCGTAATTAGCTCAACCTGCCTTTGGTCGTTGTTGACCTGTTCCGTTGGCTGTTCCTTTTCAACTGCAACCCCTTTGTAAATTTTTCCTGCGGTTGCGTCAACGGTTATGACGTCGTCGTCGCTTAATTTTCTGGTTGCATCTCTTGTGCCGACGACGCAGGGTATGCCTAACTCGCGGGACACGATTGCGGCGTGGGAGTTGGAAACCAGTACGGGAGAATATCTGCTGGTAAACACCACATAATTCTTATTAATTTCTGAGGCGGATTCAACCTCTATGTTGAATACATCTATTTCTCCGATATCCGTCAATTTCTTAACCCGGTGCATCCTTATACACGAGTCCAATATACTCGTCAATTCCTTCTTTATTTTTCTGTCTTCGATAAGGTACAATCTTTTCCTAATCTTTTCCGAATCTATAAGAAGGTTTTTATTGATGTATGGCAATATCTTTCCACCCCGATTAATAAGTCCTACAATATCGGATAGAATTTGTTTGGCGGAAAATAGTTTGGTTCCAGGAACTTTCTGATGGGCGATACCTTTTACCCTTTTGGTGTAATTAAGTACATCCTCCATTCTTTCCAAAATCTGTATATTATAAGCCGTCCTGTTTTTGGCAATTTGTGGTAATATCCCCAATTTAAGGCAACATAGAATCACGGATTGTAAAATCTTTTCATCGGTTCCATAAATATGCAGCCTATTGTTGGCAAAACAACCGTCTCCATCCACCAATCCTGCCAGATAATTTAATGCTGATGATTCGGAGAGGGACAAACACCATTCATCAATTGATTCGTATATTTTATCCAGTGTCAAAGCGGGCGACAGCCTGCTAGATATATAATCGTTGGCAAAACCAGTTATTTGCCTGCCTCCAAGCACGCTATTGCTAAACTTGGCGCGTCCCTCCGAAAATTCCACATTAAAGACGCTCTTGAAATGATCTCTAACGGTTTGTATGAATTCCTGTTTTTCTGGTGTCGGATTTTGTGTGAATATTACGTATCCTTTATTTGGTTTTCCTGTTATTTTGGAATATTTTACTTTGAAGTACCCGTCGGACATTATGGCGCCAACGAGATAAGATAATTTATCATCTTTTACGGTCATTCCTGTTTCCGGTAATTTGTGAACAAGACAAAGAGATTGGTCGTCGGTCAAAATTCGATTTATTTGTTTTTTTATTAGACCCCTACCTTCAAAGGTAAGCATTTTATGGTCTGGCGTAAGGTCTATATAGTTATTATCCATTCTGCCGGTCTGAGAAGCGGATATTCGTATGGCTCTGGCTCTTCTTTTGCCTGCCCCGATAATTTTCTTCCACACAGGCTTCATGTTTTCGCAATCATAGGAAAATACGTATAATGTATCCCCTTTCATGACTTTTTCGCACGTGCGACGAATATCCATGAAACCCCCATTAGTTAATAATCTGGTATTCCCGTCCAAACATGTCAAGCCGCCGGTGTCCGTTATTATTGCCGAAGTTTTTTTCATTATGGGCACCATGTCAGGCGTTGTCATCTGCGTAACGAGTATGTCGCCCTGATTCAGCTTTGAAAATTCTGACATGCCGCCGATTTTTTTAACTTTGCCTGTTACGAAGCCGGGCGAGGCCGGGGATCCCTGGAGAATGATTTCCCCCTCTGGTATCCGTTTTTCTTCCTTTGCAGTCTTTTTATCCAAAGTGGTTATCGGACGGGTTTGCACAATGTAAAATTTGTTGCGCTCGGTGCACCATTCAATGTCCTGCGGAGAGCCGTAATGATTTTGTATATTCTCCGCGAATTCCACCAGTTCAGAAATCTCCTGAAGGCTCATGACCTGCGCCTCGACAAGCTCGGGAAGGACAGGCTGCGCTTTCGTATCGCCGGAGAACAAGTCCCTTATGCGCATAGTTTCCTTCCTGTTCACCTGTATCTCGACGTTTTTTGAATTCCTGTCGTAGGTGTACATGTCTGGTGTCACCTGGCCTGATACGACGGGTTCGCCCAAACCCCAGGCAGCTTCGATGATTATTTTTGACCTGTCCCCGCTTACAGGGTCGGCCGTGAACATCACGCCTGCTTTGTCTGCGCTAATCAAACGTTGCACGATAACAGCGATCGCCTGCATCTTTACGTTGTTGTTGCGGTGGTAGAATATGGCGCGCGGCTCGTATAACGACGCCCAGCACCTTTTTACGCTTTCCAGAAGCTGTTTCGGCCCGATCACGTTCAGGATCGAAACCATCTGGCCTGCGAACGAAGTGGCGGAAGAATCTTCGGCAACTGCAGACGAACGCACGGCAACGGGCAATTGGTCGCGACCGACCCGTATGAAGTCAAGGGCCTTACCGCTTATTTCGCGCAGCTCGTCTGCCATGTAAAGCGCGCGGTAGGAAGTTACTATCTCGTTTTCTATGGGCTGCGGAATCTGCGAACCCATGACCATTTTCCGTATTTCTTCCGATGCTTTAACGAGGCTTTCGCTGCTTTCGATGTCAAGTTCGGCAAGTGTTCGTTCTATTTTTTCCTGCAAACGGTTCTCAGAAATGAATGCCAGGTAAGAATCTGTTGTGACCACGAAACCTTTGGGGACGGGCAGCCGTGTTTTCATCATTTCCCCAAGGTTTGCTCCTTTGCCGCCGACCAGTGAGATGCTGTTTTTGTCAACTTTATCCAGCGAAATCGTCCACGGCATAGAAGTCACTTTGGATATCAACTGCGGTTTTCATACCTCATACCCAAACAGGTTATCGAATTGGATATGGTGTGCTGCATTATATATTTGATGTCCAAATTGGTTTAAATTTATCTCCTGGAAGTCTCCTTCCGAAAGGTGGGAGATGTGAGGCGGTAAGGCATATCGGAACTCCACAGACCATTCGATTTATAAGTATTTTTTCATAATTATCATTATCGTCTACAATTAGAAAACCCGATGGTTTTCTAATTGAGAAAACTGATGTTTTCTCAATGCAGGCTCCAAAGGTCGCAAACACCAACAATCTGCATATTTCCTGTGTTGCGTAAAGCCGTCAGGGACAAGTGCAGAGGCGAAATACCGCAGGGACTGCGGGAATTACAGGCTCCAAGCATGTGTTCTTTGAAGCAGGAAGCGCCATGCGAAAGCGTGGTGTAGTTCACTAAACTGCAAAATTCTGCCGCTTATAAATATAATTTGCCTATACTGGTTCATGGCCGATGCTGGCGGCTCTGAGCAAATAAAGAATCTTTTTGATGGTATAGAGATTTACCAGGATATCAGACTTTTTTCCAAGGCTGCCCGGGATGCTGGCATGGCGCACGACATTTCACCGCTGCTTGAGCTCAATGCCAACTTCATGGAAACTGTTGACAACCGCCTCGTAATAAGCATCAGAAACTTTGACAAAAAAAGGTCGGGAAACATACTGGTTCTGAATGCCGACAAGACCATAGTTTATGCTGACCAAAGTTTCCCTGCAGAAGACATGAAACCGTTTGAAAAGATGCTGCAGAAACAGTATGGAAAAAGCACGGTCATAACATTTCTTGTGCTAAGGCGCACGGTATCGCGCTACAAGGCAACCATGAACTCCCTGATAGACGTGCTGGCATCCATGGAAAAATCCTTTGATTCGCAAAAATACATAACCCTTAACATGAGATTCGGCCGTTTGTACGACCTTATAGAACAACTGCAGGACATAATGATCAGGCTGGAAGAAACCCAGCTGAAAGAAATGCAGACCACGTACATTTCATTCGATTACGATGTTCTGAAGGCCGAATGCAGTTACCTTCTAGACAGATGCAAAAACAGGTTTAGCATGCTGCACGAAATAGCCCGCGAGCGCGAAGTCCAAGCTACCAGGGAACTAAACCAGCGAATAGAAAAATTAAACGAAGTTGTGAGAAAACTCACGGCGTTAACCGTGGTGATAATGCTCCCGAACCTGGTGGCGAGCCATTACGGGATGAATTTCGCTAACATGCCGGAATTGCAGATACCGTGGGCGTATCCTGCTGTTATTATTGTGGAAATTTTGCTGATGATTGCTGCCATACTTGCATTCAGAAAGTTCGGGTGGATTTAATCCTTTTACCTTAGCTCGACGATGCGGCACTCGCCCGGAACTTTCTTCGAGGCTACATCCAATGCGCGCTTCGCTATTTTTTCGCTTCCTTCGTTGACACGCAATTCCATTATCGGCTGGTTTTTCATTATCCTGGCAGCTGTGCCGATGGGTTTTCCGAAGCTTTTCCTCATGCCTTCCTGAAAACGGTCTGCGCCTGCGCCCGTAGCTAGCGAGTTTTCCCTCAAAACCTGGTACGGGTAAACTAAAACCTTCAAAAAGTAATTTTCCATAGTAAGGGTTTTTTCAAGGTACTTGTTGGCACCCTGGCGCGACGCCTCAAGCGCATTGTCGCGGATCTGCACCGACCGGACCGGCGCCAGGTGAAACACTTTGCTGAAATTCTTTTTCTTTGCACCCATTTCGAACTGTGTTATCTTGTTTGCCGGCACACCGACTACGTAGCTTTTTCTGGGCACGTGAATAGAAATTCTGGTGTACGGCCTTTGCAATCTGGAATAACATCTTCCCGGTCTTAATGTCATGTGTGTCGCCTTCACCTAGTTTGTAGGCGACAACTTAAATACGCTTTTGCCGGCCGGTCCGGTTAATCCACTTCTTCCTCGTTTCCGAAAACGCGATTTAATAACTTTTTGTTTTCCTCACGCTTTTTCCTTTTTTCCGCCTCTTCCCTGCGCGCGTTCTTGTCTATGATCTCGAATGTCTTTTTCAGGTCTTTTGCCGAATTGCCAACGCCTGACGTGTTACCGACAGCGATCACCAATATGCGATCGCCTTTGCGGGTGCGTTCCAGCAAACGGTCTACGGCGTCCATTACCTCTGGTATCGACCTCTTAACCGCCAGGGGCATGGCCGTTATAGCCTCTTCCTGGCCCATCTTTATCACGATGTTGTCCAGCGGTATTTTGTGTTTGATTGCGATGTTTTCAATCTGGGCGCGCTCCACCCCGATGCCGCCCATGGCAACGCCTACGCCTTCTGCAACGCTGCCCGTTTTTTCACCTTCTAGTTTGGCAGCGGCGTCAATGCTTATTATTCCTGTTACTTTGTGCGTTTTCAGGATCGATTCTGTTGCACGGCCAAGCCTTCCCAGCCGGCCGCCCGGGCCGGCCGCTTTCATAACGAGAAGTTTCCGGTTTTTGTAGCCCACGTTTGCGATTACTGTTCCTTCTTCGATAATTTTCACTTTATTGCCGCCGATCATTTTTGCGGCTATCAACGGCCCTATAGAATCGCCGACAGGCTGGCCTGTTGCCAGATATTCGGTTCCCTTGTGCATGGCCTTGGCAACGCGCTCTATAAGCGGGAGCTGCATCTGCAAAATCATTGCGAGCTGTATGTTTTTTGTTTTCTTTATCATAACCAGGAAATGCTTCACTATTTTTGCTATCTGGTTGACTGCCATTGCACCGGCAACGCCCATCAGGATGTTGGCGCGCTTCTCTTCGTCCATGTTCGGCGTTATCTGCCTTACCGTGTATCTCATTTTTTCCTCTTCAGCGTTCACCACTTGTTCTATTTTGGGTATGATGCCGTACGGGTCAAGCGAGACAGGCTCGACAGCGAAAAATTCTACCATACGGTCAACCGTTTCCTTTGTTTTTTCCGACGGCTTCTTTGCGATCTGTTTCAAAACTATTTTTTTGGAGCTGTGGGACATGCCTTCCAAGTCCCGGACGCTCTGTTCCAGTTTCCATATTATCTGCATGAGAGCCATCTTGGGGTAAAAGAAAATCAACACTATCCACAAAATCAAAAACAGCCCTGAAAACGGATCTTCGGCCACGATAACACCTGGAAATCTCTGTATGTATTAGTTTATTTGCTTTTAAGCTTATACCGCATTTTGTCCGAAAAATGTTATCGGCGATTAACTTTTATAACGCCGCAAAATGTGAATAATATAATGGTGGATGTAAAGAGCATTCTGGCCATAGCGATAAGCATTGCAATACTGGCTTTCGTAGTTGACAGGTTTCCTACGATAAAGAACAACATCGACGGCATGTTAAGCGGCGTTTCCCTGCCAAATCCGGGCGTGCGCGCATCTTCAAGTTTTCCGGTAAACCTGGACACAGGTTCTTTAACATCGTCTTTCACAATCAAAGTTGAAAATGCTGGAAGCGTTACCGCCAGCTCCGAAAACGTTTCAATTATCTTCGATGACAGGCAAATAGCTATTAATCCTTCCAAACTGGAAGACGTAAAATTTGAATCTTATTCCGGGAAGCTCAGCTACGACTCTTCGGCCAAGGTCGTCGGTTTCGACGGGTCCGCTAACGGAATAATTTCGGATTATGCTACAATAAAATCCGAAAGAAGCGTAAAGGTTCTTGGCAACCTGACCTCGGGAACCACGGAACTGTCCAACGTTGTCGGCGGTACGGTTACTATAAACAAGGCGACGGGCAACCTGGTTTACAACTCTACGAACTCGATTTCCCTGCTGGACGAGGACGTAAAAGTCGGCGGATTCAAGGGAAAAATTTCGATCGGGTCGTACGGGCTTAAACTTGAGGGAACAGCGGGCTACCTGGAAGTAAAAGGCGACGGCAAGACTGTTACGTACGGATAGTTATGTAGTCCCCACTTACCATTTATTGTATTCCCCGCTCCTCCTGTACCTCGCCGCTTTTGGCTTTCTTGTCGATTTGTACCAGATTTCAAGCTCATGGTGTTCCACGCTTTTGTATATCCTCGAACCTTTTTGCAACACACCGCGGTCCTGCTGGGCAGTTCCCAGAATGACGTCTTTAAGATGGGGCAAGTTTTCTTCTATCTGACTTATGCCCTTGTAGACAATTCCACTATACCTGACGCACAGGCGTGAATAATCAGCCTCATTCATATTTTCACCCCCGTCAAAGTTTTCGTTGCAGAATTAAACGTTACGGGATTTTCCGAGGAAACAATGCCCGAAGAACTAAGTAAATCTCTTGCGCCGTTTAACTGCGTTGAAATTGGATCGGCATCATGCTCACTTTCAAACATTATTGAAGAAACAGCACTTAAATCCATTAGGTAACAAAAGTTGACCCTTTCAAATTTATACTACGATTCCTTCCCTCAGGGCTTCGCTGACAATAGAGACTTCCTTTTTGCGTTTTTCAAATTCTTTGGTACTGAAGAGTAAAATATCCACAGGATGATCTATTCTCTGTTTAAAGTGCCATTCATCAGAAAGCTTGGGAGTTATTTTAAACATGTCTTTAACGCCGAATTTCCTGCTTACGACAATAATATCCACGTCACTGTGCTTTGTCATTTCTCCTCGCGCAGCAGAACCGAAGATTATAATTTTATCTACAAAAAATTTTTTTTGACTGCTCTTTCGAATCTTGCCACTTCTTTTCTTATTTTTTCAACTTTTTGCTTGCCCATTCTACGATCGCCTCGCTGCATTTTACTGCATTTTTAGATCAGCATTTATACTGGCTGCTAATTTTTCCAGATTATGTATTTTCCACAGCCTGTTGAACTTCAAAATATATAAGGCTTTCAGGGCTTTTTCCGCTGCCTGATGCGAAAGAAATGCGGCCACGTCAAACAGATTCTGCTTTTTCGTTATCTTTGCGGCCGCAAGGTCTTTGCCTGCCTTGGCAAGCCATTTCAGTACTTCCTCCATCAATATCTATAATTTATTAGATGATTTCGATGTGACATACTCCCACCCCTAAAGGATGTGGGCTTCCTGCTTCAATGACGAAACTGCTGTTTCATCTCCACAAGCGTTACTTCCCGCCTGCCCGGCGGTAGCTCTTATGAGTATGTTCTTTGCAGCGTTTAGGTCTCTATCAATGCTGAGACCGCATTGCGGACAGTTGTGTATCCTCTCATATAGTTCCTTATTTACAAGCGTCCCGCAGTCGCTGCACGTCTTTGTAGTGTTTTTCGGATCTACGAATACGACCTTGCAACCAGCTTCTTCCGCTTTGTAGCTGATCATATTCGCAAACATATTCCATCCAGCGTCGTTTATTGACTTGCCGAAGTTCTGTTCTGACATTTTTTGAGAGGCAAGCCTCTCAAACGCTATGAAGGAATAATCGTTGACTAATGACGTTGACGTTTTGTGAAGGAAGTCTGCTCGTGTGTTTGATACTTTTTCGTGGAGTCTTGCAACTTTCAATTTTGCTTTTTGTCTATTACAACCACCTTTCTTTTTTCGTGATAACTGTATTTGCAAATGAGTAAGTTTTTCTTCATGATATTTCAGGTGTCTTGGATTCGTTATGATCTTTCCATCTGAAAGAACAGCGAATTTCATAAGGCCTAAATCGATTCCGACTTTCTCTCCGTTGTTTATCTTCGGTTCTTTTCTCTCCTGCTCAACACAGAAAGTAGCGAACCATTTGCCTGATGGTTCTCTCTTTAGAGTTAGCGTCTTTATCTTGCCGTCTATCTCACGATGTTTCTTGATTGAAATTTCTCCGAACGGGGTAACTTTCAGTTTCTTATCAAGGCTAAACCCAGCTTGTGGATAGTTCAGGCTTTTTATTCTATCTATGTTTTTGAACCGTGGGTATCCGCACTCCTTGCCCTGCTTTCTCATCTTGACCATGCGCCACAAGCCGTTTTGCAATCTGTGGGATAATGTTTGTGCTACTTGTGAATACAAACCACTGTTCTTTACCATTATTTGCATTTCGCTTTTTGTCAGGAATTTCTTTGTTTCGTCATATCTTTTCTTGTTAGCTTCAAGAAGTTTGTTCCATAAATTCTTTTCTATCCAAAGGTGTTCTTTCATTTGTACT
>JACPZZ010000022.1 GCA_016195275.1 Candidatus Aenigmatarchaeota archaeon
AACGCAGAACGTAGCGAACCATTTACCTGAAGATTCTTTCTTCAAGGTTAGGGTTTTTACCTTGCCTTCTATCTCACGGTGTTTCTTGATTGAAATTTCCCCGAACGGGGTGACCTTCAGCTTCCTGCCAAGCTTGAATCCTGCTTGCGGGTAATTCAAGCTCTTCATTCTGTCTATGCTCTTGAAGCGTGGATAACCGCACTCTTTGCCCTGCTTTCTCATTTTGACCATGCGCCAAAGGGCATTTTGCAATCTGTGGGATAATGTTTGCGCTACTTGGGAATACAAACCACAATTCTTTACCATTGTTTGCATCTCGCTTTTTGTGAGGAATTTCTTTGTTTCGTCATATTTTTTCTTGTTAGCTTCAAGGAGCATGTTCCACAGGTTCTTTTCTATCCAGAGATGTTTCTTCATCTGCGTTTCCTGTTTCTTCGACGGGTAGATTCTGAATTTGTAGGTTCTCATCCGCATTCCCTTCTGTTGAGTATGACACGCCCTGTATTTATGCGTTTTGTTTGCGGCGTTCCGATACGGTTCGCATTCATCCCACGACTAAGGGTGTGGGTTTTCCCGCTCACACGGCTGATAAAAGCCGTTGTTGCCGGCAAATTCCGCGTTCGGCAAGTTTGACAATATGCGCGATAACATTAATATTTACGGACCGGGGATGATAAAGATCTTATGAACCCAAAAACACTGATAATCAGCCGTGAATTCGAACCACAGATAGCAGGCGTATCCACATACATATCCGAATTGGAAAAACGCCTGAAATGTGAAAAAATAGTAATAGCGCAGCATATGCCGGAGAGGAAAAGAAAAGATATTATAGGCATATCTTATCCGAAATTCCTGTCTTCCCGTTACCTCAAATTCGCATATTTTATAGCCTCGGCAGTCGCAAAATCCGTTTCCATTAAAAGTGACGTGGTCGTTGGCAACGCGCTTGTGGGCAGCACGGTTGCAATAATTGTAAAACTAATAACAAAAAGGCCCGCAATATCTGTGATTTATGACGTAGACCAGATAAAAGACGATGTAGGCGAACTAAACGCGATAAACAAATCAGCCAGAAAATTCCTGCAGAAGGTAATATTCGGCCTTTCAGACAGCATAATTGTCGATTCCGAAAAAGTAAAAAAAGACATCACTAATTTGCATAATGTAGATGGTAATAAGATTAATGTTATTAGCGGCGGCTTCGTTGTTGACAATAAACTAAAGGCAATAAAAAAACCCGCAGGCAGTAAAATAATATTGTTCGTGGGCATAAATATCAGGAAAAAGGGCCTGGAGGATCTGGTAAAAGCGTTCGCCCGTGTGAAAAAAACCGTTCCAAACTGCGAACTTTGGATAGTGGGGCCGAACACTGGTTTTTTGCGCCCGTTTCACGGGGAATTGCTCGTATTAATACAAAAACTCGGTCTGGAAAAAGATACAAAATTTTTCGGGGAAGTCCCGAGCACATCCCCGTACTACAAAGCGTGCGATGTTTTCGTGCTTCCAAGCCACCACTCGGAAGGCTTTGGAATACCGTGCATCGAGGCGGGATATTTCGGCAAACCTGTTGTAGCGACGAAAATATTTGAAGAAACCGGGGTAGTTGTCAGAAATAAGACCGCGCTGGTTGTCGATCCGTATAGACCGTCTGAACTGGCCGACGCGCTTGTTAGGGTGTTAACAAACAAAAAACTTTCGGCACGCCTGGGTAAAAACGGAAAAAAATACGTCAGAAGGTTCACATGGGAAAGTGCGGCTAAAAAATTCGAAAACGTGGTGCAAAAAGTTTATCGGCACAGGTAAAGAGTTCTGCTATTTATAATGAAATCCACATACCTTACACATGGACCCTGCAATAGTTTTGGGTGGAAACAAAATAGGAAAAAACACTATTATATCGGATTATTGCATCATCGGGCACCCGAATTCCAAAGACATGTCGCAGGGAAAGCAGAAAACCGCGGGAACAACGATAGGCGATAATTGTATCATAAGATCCGGAACTGTTATTTATTCCGGATCCAAACTGGGCAACAATGTAACCACGGGTCACAATGCGCTGGTAAGGGAAAACACAACAATAGGAAACGACTGCATGATCGGTACGAACACGATCGTCGAGAATGATTGCGTTATCGGAAATGGGACACGCCTGCAAACAGGCGTCTATATTCCAACGAACACAAAAATAGGCAAGAACGTCTTCATAGGGCCCCACACAGTAATGACGAACGACCCCACGCTCGGACGCGTCAAAAAACTGTGCGGACCCACCATAGAAGACAACGTTTCAATAGGCGCAAACTGCACAATACTCCCAAAAGTCAGGATAGGTGAAAACGCGATAATAGGCGCCGGGTCGGTGGTAACAAAAGACGTGGAAAAAAACTCGGTCGTTTTCGGCAACCCGGCGCGCCCCCGCGGAAGCTCCGAAGACAAGATAAAAAAATGGCTGACAGAATAGCTAAATAGCTATCCTTTCCCTCTTCCCTGTGGCCGTAGATTTTATCGCAGCCTCCGCCGCAGAGACCGCATAAACGCCGTCTTCGCCCGAAACTAAAGGTTTTTCATCGTTATTGACGCATCGAATAAAACTTTCCAGCTCCAGCTTAAGCGGCTCCTCTTTCTGTATGAACGTACGCACTTCCGTCCCTTTGCCAACCCTCGTAACCAATTCGTCGAAAGTTCCGTAAGATAATTTGTCCCCCTCTCCCCTGAAAATGGACAGGTCCTGGTTTATGTAATTTAATCTGGCAATTCCGCCGCGGCCCATTACGGACATCTCGCGGATCTTTATGGGAATTACCGTGTTGGATTCAACGGACGCGAGGAAGTTTCCGTAATCGAACACCAATGTAGACAAATCCTCTTGCTCAGAAATTATTTTTTTCTCTTCTCCAGACACATGTTTCGGCCGCTCGCCGGTTAAGAATGTCAAAACGTCAATGTCGTGGACAGCCAGGTCTAGGATCACGTTATCCAATTTTCTAAATGAGGGGACCCCAAACCTGTGAGCCGATGCGTATACTATATCCCCCAGGTTTTTCATGTTCACCCTCAGCTTCGAGACCGCCGGATTAAACCTTTCTATGTGACCCACTTGCAACAGGACATCGTTGGATTGCGCCGCTTTCATTATTTTTTTCGCATCATCCGTATTTGTGGCAAGAGGTTTTTCCACAAGCAGGGGCAGATCCGCGTCTATGACCTTCAACGACGTGTCCGGATGGTATACGGTAGGCGTCGCAACGACGCATGCGTCGGCGTTGCTGTTTTCCAGCGCATTTTCTATATTATCATAAGTTTCAACTTTAGGAAATTTTAATTTTATTCGTGAAAGCGCTTCTCTTGATATGTCCGCCACGTTTACTTTTACACCGTCCATAGCGCCAAACGTACGCACATGGTTAGATCCCATTATGCCTGCGCCAATAACAAGTACGTTAAAATTCCCCATCACACCACCCCTCTAAAATATTTTTCAATAACATCTACGATTTTTTGGCTGGCCCCGGGCTTCCTAACAGATCCTATTTTTTTAATTTCTTCCAGTTTAGACTCGTCGTTCAAAAGCCCCTCCGAAATTTCAATTATTTTTTTCGGATCGGTCGACGCAAGAATATTCCTGCCGGCCTTCACCAGTTCTATCCACTCAGTTTCGTTCCTCGCTATCACGCACGGAACGTCAACCACGTCCGCTTCTTCTTGTATGCCGCCCGAATCGGTTATTATGAATTTCGCGTTGCTGATCAGCTTTAAAAATTCCAGATACCCGAGCGGTTCTATCTGCTTTATAGAGTCGTCTATTTTCGCGGCTTTTCCGAGGATATTTCGCGTCCTCGGGTGCACCGGAAAGACGACCGTGACATATTTTGATAAATGATTGATCGCTTTTATGATTCCATTTAACACATCCACATTGTCCGTGTTCTCCGCGCGGTGCAAGGTTAAAACTATGTAATCGCCTGGCTTTATTCCCAAACTGGCCAACACTCTGGTCTTGCGCGCGAGTTTAATATTTCGGTTAACAGCATCAACGACCGTCGAGCCCACGAGGCGTATATTTTTTTTGTGTATGCCTTCTGAAACCAGATTATTTACCGCGGTTTGGTCAGAAGCCAGAAGCAGCTCCGAACAATGGTCTACCAATATCCTGTTTATCTCTTCCGGCATTTTTTTGTTAAATGACCTGCACCCGGCCTCCATGTGAACTACCGGCATATTCAATTTGGCCGCGGCCAAAGCGCCGGCCAGAGGCGTGTTGGTATCGGCGAACACGTTCACAACGTCCGGTTTGTAATCCAAAAGTATCTTTTCTACCCCGACCATCATTTTGGCGGTTTGTACGGCATGGCTACCGGACCCTACATTGAGCGAATAATCCGGTTTCCTGAGCTCCAGTTCGTCAAAAAATATCTTGTCCATTTCATAATCATAATGCTGGCCTGTGTGGATTGTTACATGATCAAACCGTTTATCCATTAGCGGTATCACCGGGGACAATTTGACTATCTCCGGACGGGTACCGAATATAGTTACGGCTTTCATAAACAATTGTTATGATTCAACGGTTAAATTTGCCACTTCCGAAACGCAGGCGATAAATCATTTTTAAATGCCTAGTAATCTCGCTGCCCACATGTATTTTGGAAATTCGCCCGGCCTTCATCCTGTATCTTACAGGTATCTCGATTATTTTGTATCCTTTCCGAAATGCGTCAATAGCGGATTCGGAGACCCCCTCAAACCTGTTAAAACTTATCCTAACATCCTTGGCTGTTTTTTTCCTCCATGCGCGGAATATGCACGTTGGAGTTGAGAAATCGAGCCCGAAAATAAGTTTGTCCAAGTAGTTTGCACCCCGGCTCAAAATCCGTCTTAGGAATGGTATTTCCTCGTCATAACCTTCCATGAAAGGCGTCCCGATTACCATATCCGCGTTTCTTTCTTTCAACGCATTTATCAGCGCAGGGAAATTTTCGGGCCCGTAAGTAAGGTCAGAATCTATGGAAATTATTACGTCGCCTTCGCTGTTTTTCAAACCCGTGATCAAAGCTGCCCCGACGCCGAGATTTTTTTGGTGTTTGATCAGGCGTATTCTCCGGTTCTTGGCCGCGGCTTTCTTCACAATACCGGCGGTGTTGTCCGAAGATCCGTCGTCTACGACTATTATTTCATAATCCTTTTCGTAGCCGTCCATAAAATCTGCCAATGTTTTCAGGTTATTAGCTATGCCGTCCTCTTCATTGTACACGGGAACCGTGATAGATATCATTTTAAATCCTCCCAAATCATTTCCATACCTTTCTTTAAATCTATCTTGGGATAAAAGCCCAATAATTTCTGCGCTTTGAAATTTGAAAATTGATAACTGCAGTCCGCACCCGCCACACGCTCCGGCTCCAATAACGTTCCGGATATTTTTTCCGCCATAGCATAAACTTCATTTACACTGTAAGATTTGCCAAAGCACACGTTAAACACGCCCGCGGCGGTTCTATCCGTACAACCGGCTACAAGCCCGACAACATCCTCGATGTGCACGAAATCCCGACGTTGTTCGCCCCCGACAATCTTCGATCTTCGATTATTTGCCAAATCATGTAAAAATTTGTACACCACGCTTTTCGTTCCGTTGTTTCCGTAAACATTGGAAAAACGAAAAATCGACACGTCGAAAAATTCGCTGTATGAACGGCATTTAACCTCGGCCGCCGCTTTGCTCATTTCGTACGGATTGACTGGATTTAGGGGGTGTTCCTCTGTTATAGGAAGCTTAACAGGCTTGCCGTAGACAAGGCCCGTGGATGCAAAAATGAATTTTTTAATTCCCGCCGTTTTCGCCGCTTCCAGCACATTAACAGTCCCGTCGCAGTTTATCTTCATGAAATCTTCAAGTTTCGCGCCGGCGTAATTTCCCAGTGCCGCCAGATGAACTACAATATCGACACTCTCAAACAGCTTGTCTATTCCAGGATCTAGTATGCCGTTCGCTCCGCCTACTTTATTCAGAAGAACCAACTCGTTAGTGCCAAGTTTTTCAGAAAGCGCAGAACCTATGAAACCGGACGCGCCCGTGATCAATATTTTTTTGACCATTCCAGATACTCCTCCAATCCGTTTGAAAAAGAATAATTCGGCTCGAAACCGAGTTTCCTCGCCTTTGAAATATCCGCGCACAGACGTCTTACATCGCCCGGCCTGTCATCCGAATAAGTTATTTTCACGTCTGCTTTCATCGAATTTGTTATGATCCTCGCTATCTCGTTTATTGTGATGTCTGCGCCATATCCGATATTTACAATATCGCCAGGGCCGGCATTTTCACCGCATGTGACTATCCCGCGCGCAGTGTCCTTGACGTAAGTGTAATCCCTGCTTTGTTCGCCGTCACCGAAAATCGTGATGGGCTTTCCTTGACTGATGTTTGTGATGAATCTTGTTATGACGCAAGAATACGAGTCTTCTCTGTGGTGAGGTCCGAAAGAATTGAACGGCCTCACGACTACCACAGGCAAGCCAAATGTACGGTAATAACTTAACGCATAAACTTCTCCGGCAAGCTTGCTTGCCGCGTAAGGCGTCCTAGGCTCTAATTGGTGGGTTTCTTTCATCCTTTGCTCCTTCGCATCGCCGTAAACCTCGGAGGACGAAATATAGACAAAGCCCCTGCCGTATTTTCTCGCGGCCTCCAAAAGGTTGACAGTGCCCGTGGCGTTCACGTCATGCGCTGCAACAGGATTTTTTAGCGATACCGGCAATGCAACAACGGCCAGATGGTATATTTTGTCGCATTTGGAAACTAATTTATCCGCCAGTTTTTTGTCCATTATGCTGCCTTCCACAAAATCCGCGTTTTTTGGCACATACTCTTTTTTACCCACACTTAGATCGTCCAGCACAATTACGTCTTTACCGGTTTTAAGGAGCTCCTCGCAAACGAAAGATCCTATGAAGCCCGCTCCGCCGGTCACGAGTATTTTCTCAGGCATACATATTCTTAAAAAGGTCTGATTAATATAAATCATGAAAGTGGACCGAAACGGCGTTCTTATAGCATCGATAACTTTGATGGTTTTTTTGCTATTCATATCCAAAAGCGTAAACCTGTACGATTTCTTCGCGTACAAAAATATGATAGAAAATTCCGGTAAATTCGATCTGGCAAACGCAATATCAACAGCCTTTGGCCCGTGGGGCGGCGGGTCCGGACTTAGCAGGTCAAGCCTTTACGTCTTGGCTACTTACCCAATCTCATATTTCGCTGGGAGGACTTTCGGTAATGTGGATTTAATTCTTAATACAATTTCCGCCGTTTTCGTATCCATAAGCGTGTATTTTGTGTATCTTACCTCCAAAATCCTGATGAATAAGAAAATCTCGGCGGCATCCGCCATTGTTTACGCAATTATGCCGTGGGTGTTTTTCAACGGGATAAACGCATCCATAGCGTCCATGCAGCTGATGTTTTCGTCGATGTGGACGTATTTCATTTCATCTTTCTATAAAACCGGGGATGTAAGATCATCGCTTCTGGCCTCAATGGCATTGACTGCAAGTGCATTTGTTTACCTGTCGTCAGTTTTCCTGATACCTGCGCACTTTTACATATTATACAAAAAACGCGTTAAACTTGCCACTATGATAAAAAACATGTTGCTAATGGTGCCGGCCGCCTTTCTGTTCGTATATTTCTTTTTATTCAACCCGGCTTATCCTGTTAGCAGAAACGCAACAAGTTTGTTATTTTCAGCCGGATTATTGTCTTGGGAATCTGTCCACGCGCTCTCTATCCCAATTCTTCTGCTGCTGTTTATAGGGGTTGTGAAAGCGTCCAAAAAAACCAGCATTTCGTCGCCGGTTTATGAAATATTCATGATATCTTTTATTGCGCTGTTGCCGAGCCTTCTCATAGTCCACTATGTACCGGTTAGCAATTTCAACGCCCTGTTTGTCATGGTGCCTACACTGGTACTATCCGCCATAAAGAACAACAGAAGGATTTTTTTAATTTTGTCGGTTGCCTTGGTTTTTGCAGCAGTAAAAACCGTTCCCATGGCCGCAGATTTCCACTCCTTTTCCCATCCGCACATGGAATACGCACAATGGGTTTACAAAGAACTGCCGGAAAACTCAACAATATTGGCCGGGCACGAATGCCCTGCGATAAAAATATTCCTGCAGGAAAGAGTGTTATGCCGCGGGGAAGAAAACAAAATAAAAACTGACCAGATCTTCTTCACATCCGAGTATGTAACAGATGAAAATGAAATGGAACTGGCTTATGCGAAAGGTATGTTGCCTGTGCCAAATGCACGTATGGATTTCGGGTATTCTGATTTTCTGTCCGGCAAAAACTACACTGTCTATAAGTCATTTAACGGTCCGGCCCGCCCGATAGAAGATCATTATCAGTGGCTGTATAGTGTATATCCAAACCCAGTTTACAAGCTCGCATTTTACAGCGCATTACCAAGGCCAGGCTACAAACTATATAAGTTGGAAAGTGGTTATCAGGTTTAGAACATGTGATAGCATGATACCAATAGGCAAACCGATTATCGGAAAGGAAGAAATTGATTCTGTAATTTCTGTTCTCAGTTCAGGAGCGCTTGCGCAGGGAAAGTTTGTGCAAGAATTCGAAAATATTCTAAAAAAATATTGCAGTCGCAGATACGCAATAGCCGTGAACAGCGGGACAGCCGCTCTTCATCTCAGCGTGCTGGCTCTCGGCATAAAAGGCAAGGCCGCAGTTCCGGATTTCACCTTCGGCGCCACAGCCGCTTCTGTAAAACTGTCCGGGGGCGAACCGGTTTTCTTGGACGTGGATAAAAAAACGTTTAACATGGATCCTGCGCAACTGGAAAATGTGATAAAAGATGTAGAAATTGCCATGCCAGTTTCTCTTTTTGGCCAGCCGTATGATGTGGATGAAATAAACAAAATGTGCAGGGAAAATGGTGTGAAGATAATCTCCGACAACGCACAATCAATAGGTGCGGAATGGAACGGCAAAAGGAACTTTGGCGACGGTATTTCAATTCTGTCTTTTTACCCCACAAAAAACATAACCACAACCGAAGGCGGGGCGGTATTGACAGACGATAAAGATATCGCAGAAGCTTGTATGCTGTTAAGAAACCACGGTCAGAAAGAACGTTATTCTTATGAATTTCCAGGATACAATTACAGGATGACTGAAGTTGCGGCTGTAATTGGCCTAGAACAACTGAAAAAACTGGACGGTTTTATAAGAGCGCGCACCAAAAACGCAAAAATTTTGTCTGAATTGATCGGCAAATACGTCGAAATTCCATTCGTCGACAAACATTGTAAGCACGTATTCAACCAGTTCACAATAAAGACCGACAAACGAGAAACCCTAATAAAAAACCTCAAATCAAACGACATAGGATACGGAATTTATTATCCGTCGCCGCTTCATTCCCAAAAGGCCTTTTTATCAAAATCAAATTGCCCTGTTACTGAAACGTTGTGCAAGAAAGTTTTATCACTGCCGATACATCCTTCTGTAACGGAAAACGATTTGCACAAGATTGCGGATGTTGTGAAAAAGGTTGTATAAATGAAAATCCTTCACGTCTGCAACCACTTTTATCCGAATGTGGGGGGCATAGAAACCTACATCCGCGAATTGAGCAAAAACCTTATTGATCTGGGCCACCAAAGCGACGTTCTTTGTTTGGATACTAAATACAACGGTAAAAACCTGCCGCGCGAAGAGATCATCGACGGCATAAAAGTTATGCGCACGGGTTGTATAGACCTCAAGTTATACAAGTTGGCACCGCACGTTTTGAAGTATGTAAAGGGTTACGATATAATCCATGTCCACGCTGTAAGTTTTTTCAGCGACTTCTTTTCCTTGACAAAGCCGTTACATAAAAAAGCCCTGGTGTTATCGACGCATGGCGGGATATTCCACACGAAAAAGATAATGCCGCTAAAGAACGCATATTTTTTCGGATGGGAAAAAACGATACTGAAAAATTTCGACAAGGTGTTGGCCCACAGCATCAACGACAGGGAATTGTTCTCGAAAATCGTGCCCGAAAACAAAATAGATCTGATACCATACTCGCTTTATATAAAGGATTACGATATTAACAGAAAATTCACAAAGAATTCTATGTTATTCGTGGGTCGTTTGGAAAAAAATAAACGGATAGATCGGTTGATACGTGTGTTGAAAAACGTTTCTGAAACCATTGATGATGCTACTCTTGTTCTGGTCGGTGGATATCTCCAGGACGACAAGGAACTGTTGTCGCTCGCACAATATGTGGGTGTGGACAAAAAAATAATTTCACTGGGCCCCAAATACGGGAAGGATTTGATAAACTGTTATGCGTCGTATAACATATTCGTGTCCGCGGCCGAATACGAAGGCTTTGGTATATCTGTACTGGAGGCGATGGCCGCGGGCTGCCCGGTTGTTGTAAACGACATAAGGGCTTTCCGCAACTTTGTCGAAAACGGGAAAACGGGCTATATAACCGACTTTTCCGACGAAAAGAAAACCGCCGATCTTATAATCAAAGTTCTGGCATCAGACCTGTCCTCAGTATCAGAGAACGCTAAGAGGTATATCGAAGCGTATGACTGGCCGACGGGCGTTAAACGCGCGTTAAAAGCCTACAACGAAATTCTGGATAAGTAATTAAATCCAAAGCTGCGGATAATTGTTATGAAACGCCCTTTCCTTTCGGTTGTCATACCAGCCCATAACGAAGAAAAACACATCGGACTGTGTTTGGCAGCATTACGTCTCAATAAAGGGAATTTTGAAGTAATCGTTGTCAACGACGGTTCCTCGGATAGAACTCAGGAGATAGCAAAAAAGTCGGGAATTGTAAAAAAACTTGTGAATTTTGGACAAGGCCATTCAGCGTCTTTTGCGCGTAACGCAGGTTCCAAAAAAGCCTCAGGTAAGTATCTGGCATTCATCGACGCCGACCAGATTGTGGAAAAAAATTTCGTGAAAAGGCTGGAGAAACATCTTAAACAAACAAACGCAGACGGTTCGGATTTCCTTGTGTTATCACATGAACCAAAAACCTTCATACAAAAGGCGTGGAGCGCGTACAGGAAAGCATACCCGACAATGGGATTTGTACATATAGTGCGGGCATCCGCATTCATGAAATTAAAATTTGACGAAAAAATATTCTACCACGAGGAGCGCGATTTCAGGAATCGTTTCGACGCAGCGGGATTAAAATATTCCGGCCCTATGAACGCTTTAGTTTACCATATAGACCCGGAAGGTATGGATGAATTCATCAGGCAAAGAAAATGGCAGGGCCGCGCAGCCGGTATTCCGTATTTCATGCCTTGCATAATTCCGCCACTGATAATCGTCCCGTCCGTTAAAGTTTTGATAAAGTCCAAGGATACAAAAAATTCCATGAAATGGTTGGTGATGGATATGATAGGCAGGTACATTTCTCTGTACCACAGGCTAACACAGAATAAAAAACATTAGATAATTTTTTTATACCAGCCGATAGTCCTCATCAATCCGTCGTCCATGCTGATATCAGGTTCCCATCCTATTTTGCTTTTAATATGCTCTATATTCGCCCTCAGCGCGCGCAGGTCCCCAGACCTTCCATTTTTATGGGCAGTCTTTGATTTCGAACCTGTCGCCCTGATTATTTTTTCTGCAAGCTCGTTTATCGAAGTTTCTTTTCCGGTCCCTATGTTAAACGTTTCGCCTTTCGCGGTCCTCTGGTTCTCGATTATCATTTTATACGCATTCACCGCATCGGCCACGTACATAAAATCGCGCGTTTGTTTTCCGTCCCCCTCAATTGTAAGCGGCTTGTTTTCCAGCGCATTCTTTATGAAAGCCGGTATGACCGCAGAATAACCCCATATGTTTTGGTTCTCGCCGTAAGTGTTGAAGTTCCTTATCGCAGCAACAGGATATTTGTACCACTCCCACATGGACATGCAATGTTTTTCGCAGGCCAGCTTCGTTACGGCATAGGTGCTTGTCGGGTTCAACGGATGCGATTCGTCCATTGGAACGTATTTCGGGTTTCCGTAAACTTCCGGGGACGACGCATAAACCAAAAAAGGCTGCGTTTTTGAACTCAATAACGCTTGCGCCAGTTTAAAAGTTCCTAACTCGTTGTTGTTGAAATATTTCCAAGGGTCGTCTATGGATTCCGGTATCGAAACGGACGCGGCCAGATGCACAACAACGTCCGGTTGAATATTATCTATGGCCTTCCTGTCCAGATTGGCATAATCAATTTTCAGGATCTCGAATTTATTTTTGTCCGGGGGTTTAATGAACGGGTCTTTGGAAAGGAAATTCCTTGAAAAATCGTCTACTCCGATAATTTTTTCGGTTGTCTTTGACTTCAAAAGCGCGTCCACTAAATGGACCCCGTAAAGGCCGGCGGCACCTGTGATTATTACCCTCATTTGCTGCTCTCCCACAGTATCTGCCGCCTTATACCCTCGGCTTTGGAAATTTCTGGCTGCCAACCAAACGTTTTTTTCGCCTTTCCCGTGTCGCTTATGTAAACTTTCTGGTCTGCAAGGCGCCAGTCGGCGAATTCATACACAGGCTTTTTTCCTGTTTCTTTTCCCACGAATTTAATTAACTCGAGCAGTGAAATCGAGTTTTCTTTCCCCCCGCCTATGTTGAACACATGCCCGTTCGTCGAATTTATTTTATCTGTCGCTTTCATCACGGCTTCCACCACGTCTTTGATGTGCAATATGTCCCTTATTTGCTTCCCGTCCCCAAAAACGGTTATTTTTTTGCCGCCCAGTATTCTGTTCACAAACCAGCTTACCCAGCCCTGATCCTCCAGCGATTTTTGCATTTCGCCGTACATGCACGAGCAGCGAAAAACAATTGTTTTGGACCCGTATGTCCTTTGGTAATCAACGAAGTACGCGTCTGCTGCGTATTTTGAACAGCCATAAGGGCTTTCCGGATCGACTGGGAAGTCTTCCGCTATTCCCTCTTTATATCTGGCGTCGGAAAATTCATACCTGGTTTGTTTCTCGCTGATTGCGACGTTTGGAAGGTTGCCGTAAACTTTGTTCGTTGACGTGTACAACAGTGTTGCGTTGTCCGCTGCCTGTCGCGCTGCTTCAAGCACGTTGAACGACCCAATAGCGTTCGTCGAAAAATCCTTCGCAGGATTTTTTATTGATGTGGTGACCGCGGTCTGCGCGGCAAGGTGATAAATGACGTCAGCTCCCTTTATGCTGCTTTTAATGTCGTTAAAATTAGCCACGGATTTTTTTTCAAATTCAAACTCCTTGGATTTTACCTTGGAATCGAATTTTTGCCTCAGGTACTCCAGGTTTTCTATTACCTTGCCTCCGGGCCTGCTTAAATCGTCGATAACCCGGACACTGTGGCCTTCGGAGAGCAGCCTTTCAGCTAAATTTGATCCGACAAATCCGGCGCCGCCGGTAATTACGTATAACATCCAAACGCCCCGATAATCTTACCCGGTTTCTTTAACCCACTCGATGGTTTTTTTCAGCCCTTCTTCCAAGCCTACTTTTGGTTCCCATCCGAGTATTTTTTTTGCTTTGGTTATGTCCGGTTTTCTTCTGACCGGATCGTCCGTAATATCGTAAGCCGGCTTGGTATTTATCACTTTCGAAGAAGAATTTGTCAGTCTGATTATGCTTTTTATCAGGTTGTTAATGCTCACTTCCTCTTCGCTGCCTGTGTTTACAACCTCGCCGTCAAGTCCCGGTGTTAACAAAAGTTTCAGCAAGCCTTCGACCTGGTCGGTTATGTAACAGAAACTCCTTGTCTGTTTTCCGTTTCCGTACATGCTTATGGGTTCATTTTTTATGGCCAAGTTGACGAATTTAATCAGCGCCCTCCCGTACCCTGTCTGGCTTTTTGCATCGAGCCTTGGCCCGTATGTGTTGAATATTCTCGCAATACGAACCGGGGTGTCTTTCTGCTTCCAGTAAGAATAACAGTACGCTTCGGCGCAGCGCTTGCTTTCGTCGTACATAGAACGGGGCCCGTGGGGATTCACATAACCATAATAAGTTTCCGGCGTCGGCACCATGTTTTCAGGCGGATTGCCGTAAATCTCGCTTGTGCTTGTGAACAAAAAACCCTTCACTTTTTGTTTCGCTGCGAGTTCAAGCATTCTTTTCGTTCCTATTACCCCGGAATCAAGGGTCTCTATCGGAAACTTTTGGTATAACGGCGGCGACGCCATGCTTGCCATGTGAACTATGTAATCGAATTTTTCCTTTGTGCCGAATTTGCAAACATCCTCGGTGGCAAGCCTGAATTTGCCGCGGTTTTTAAGGTGCGCTATGTTTTTTTCCGATCCGGCCGACATGTTATCAACGCAGACAACAGACCCGCCCGTGGATATTATAGTGTCGCAAAACCAGCTGCCGATAAACCCGGCCCCCCCGGTCACGAGAAATCTGCTGCCTTTTATGCGGGTCTCGAAACCGTGCAAAGAGTTTTTTATTCTGCTTAAATCATTTTCCGCTACGCTCATGATTCACCTATATATAAATGACGATTTATAACTATTCAGTTCGGTTGGTTGTTATGAATGTGCTTTCGCTTGAACGAAAAGATGTCCCAAACGCGATAAAAAAAGGCGGAATAACAATCTGTGTGGTGGGTGGCGGTTATGTGGGCCTGCCTTTCGCGGCCCTGTACGCAGACCTGGGTGCGAAAGTTTTTGTGTGTAACCGCGACCAAAAGAAGGTCGACACTACAAATGCCGGCAAAACCTACATTTATGAGATTGGTCTCGACGAATTGGTACGCAGCGCTGTTTCCAAGGGCAATCTCACAGCAACAACAGATGTTAAAGACGCCGTTTCAAAAAGCGATATAATTTTCATAACTGTTGGCACCCCGGTAACGCAGGAGGGTTTTCTCGAAGACTCGCAGATAAAAGATGCCGCAAAAACAATAGGCTCTGCGATGAAAAAAGGCTCGCTTGTAGTTTTACGAAGCACCGTCAACCCGGGAACCACGGAAAACATATTGCTGCCTATTCTGGAGAATAATTCGGGCATGAAGCTTGGCGATTTTGGCCTGGCCGACGCCCCTGAAAGGCTGCAAGAAGGAAAAGCTTTGGAAGGTTTGAAAACCGAAGCTACAGTAATAGGCGGTTACAAATTCCACAGCAAAAGCGCGGAAATAACGGCCGGCGTCTTCGACATGCTGAATGTTCCTGTGTCCATTGTTTCGTATCCGATAACGTCCGAGTTTTCAAAATTTGTGTGGAATTACCTGCTCGATTCCGCAATATCGGACGCGCAGATAATAGCGCAGTTATGCGAAAAGCTCGGCGTCGATTTCATGGAAGTCCGTGCAACGGCTAACACAGACCCAAGAATAAGGATGATGGTCGCCGGTCCAGGAAGTGGTGGAAGTTGTTTTCCGAAAGATGTGGCCGCCATGCTTGCGCTGGCCAAAAAAGCGGGCATCGAGGGAAATTCACTCAAGTCTCTCGAGTTGGTTCGTGTTATCAATGGCCCCGTAATGGCGGAACACGTCGTGTCCTTGGTCGAATCCGCACTCAAGGAAAAAAATGTCCGGCTTAAAGATGCGGAAATAGGCGTGCTCGGCATAGCGTTCAAGGGCGAGACGGACGACACGCGCGAATCGCCTGCTATAAAAGTTATAAACATCCTGAAGGAAAAATGCAAGTCCGTAAGCGCTTATGACCCATTTGTGAAAAATGCCGGAGGATTCGCCGTAGAAAGGAGCTGGCCGGACGCCATAAAAAACAAGGATTGTTGTGTTATATTGACGGACCACAAGGAATTCTTTAAAATATCTCCGGAAGAAATAAAACTAAACCTTAGGACAAACTGCCTTGTTGATTCTCGTCACATAATAAATCCGGACGTTGCAAGAAAACTTTTTGTTTATCGTGGTGTGGGTAGGGGAACAAGATGAAAATCGCTCTACCTTCTTCGGCCGGCGGCCACCTTACAGAACTTATGCAAATAAGGGATTCTTTTGGCACCCATGAAATTTTTTTCATAACTGTAAAAAGAAAGGATACAGAAGACCTGTCTGGAAAGGAAAGGGTTTATTTTGTATCGGACACCGGGCGCAGCCCAATTGGGCTTATAAAAAATATTTTCCAGTCGCTGAAGATAATAATTAGGGAAAGGCCTGGCGTTATAATCACAACGGGTGCCGGTGCCGCCATACCTTCCAGCATATTCGGTAAACTTTTCGGTGCCAAGCTCGTATACATTGAAAGTTATTGCCGGGCGAACAGCAGGTCGTGGTCAGGAAACATATTATACCCGTTCGCGGACGTTTTCCTTGTCCAGTGGCCTGATATGGTATCAAAATACGGGAAAAAAACCCAATATTGGGGTGGTGTATTCTGATTTTCGTTACTGTTGGAACCCACAAAGATCCTTTTGACAGGCTGGTTAAGAAAATGGACGAGTTGGTGGAGAATGGTTTGATCAAGGAAAAGGTGGTAATGCAAATAGGTCACACAGTGTACGAGCCCAAAAATTGTGAGTTTTACCGGTTTGTGGGGTCTGACAAATTCGAGGAACTTTACGGGTCAGCAGACACCATAATATGTCACGCGGGGGCCGGAAGTATCATCAATGCCCTGAAAAACAGGAAGCATCTGTTGATAGTCCCGCGTCTTAAAAAATTCGGAGAGCACACAGACGATCATCAGTTGGATTTGGCAGAGGCGATGGAAAATGAAGGCAAGGCTGTTTGTGTGCGTGATGTTAATGACATACCTGAATTGATAAAGAAGGCTGCCGCGGCCCTTGTTCCTGGCGCCAGCAAAACATTGGAAAGTAGATTATCGGATTATCTGCAAACCCTGGAAGGTAAAAAAAGATGAAAATAGTGCACGTAACGAAATATTTTTCCGGCGCCGGCGGCATAGAATCCTACACAAGGTTCGTATCCAAAGCCGCGGTGGCCGAAGGCCATGAGGTTGCGGTGGTCTGCTCGACAGGGAATAAAAAATATTCCGAACGTTACGAAGACAAGATAAAAATAGTCGGGCTGCCGGAAAATGCGAGTCTTATGAACGCCCCTATTACGCAGTCCATGATAGGCGTACTGAAAAAATTGGGGCCGGATGTAATACACCTTCACATGCCTAACCCGTGGGCGGAGATGAACATATTTCTTTACAAGATGCTTAACCCCGGAACAAGGCTGGTAGCCACATACCATTCGGATGTTGTATCATACAGCCCGTTGATGAAACTTTTTTCGATAGCAAGATTCGCTTACCTGATACCTTCAATGAACGTGCTGTGCGACAAGATTATCGCCACAAGCGAAAATTATGTGCGGGGTTCGTTGCTTCTTACGCTGGCTAGAAGAAAGGTAAAGGTAATTCCGCTCGGGGTTGACATAAAAAAATTCGCGCCGTCGAATAATAAAAACCGCATTTTTACCTTTTTGTTCGTGGGCCGGCTGATACCGTACAAAGGCCTGGAAAAGCTTATCAGGGCGTGCAATATACTGAAGCTGAGCGGGAAAAAATTCGTTTTGAAAATAGTCGGGTCTGGAAAACTTTACAGCTCCCTGAGAAAGGAGGTTTCTTCCCTCGGGCTAAACGCGCACGTAAAATTCTGCACTTCGGTATCGGACAAAGAACTTCCAAAAATGTACAGAGGCTGCGATGTGTTTGTTTTGCCTTCGGTGTACAAGTCGGAGGCGTTTGGCCTCGCCCAGCTTGAGGCCATGTCGTCAGGCAAGCCCGTGGTCTCCACAAAAATCAGGGGAAGCGGAGTGTCTTTTGTAAATCGGGACGGGGTTACGGGAATCGTAGTGCGGCCAGGCGACGAAATAGCTCTGGCGAACGCCATGATGAACCTGATGGATAACAATAAGTTGCGCGCAGACATGGGACTAAACGCGCGAAATCGCGCTGTGAAACTGTTCGACCAGGAAAAAATATCAAGAAGGATAATGGAAATTTACGGCCGCTGATACCTCAAAAAGCTGCTTGACGTTACCGCCAGCGCGAATATCAGGCTCGAAAACCTGTATATCAATATGCCTGATGTGGCCTCGGCAAGGCTGATCCCGGGCATGGCCTGTGTCAACAGGATCGCTGATGTAGCTTCAAAAGACCCTATGTTCCCCGGCAGAAAGGTCAGCAGGGATATTATTGTGGACAGGCTGGAAACAGAAAGTATCACAAAAAATCCTATATCCCTGCCTATGGAAAGGAAAGAAAGTTTGATCACGGAAAATTCCATGGCCCACGCAACAATTGTCAGTGCGGCTAAATGGGGCATTTGGTTGCTTTTGGAAGCCAGCTTGAAACCGGCATGAAAATTGCTGGCTATTTTCTCGAACTTCGGCGTCAGCTTCCTTATTTTTGGAAAGAATCTGAAAATCATGTAGGATATTTTCAGTATATGGTTGAAGAATTTTTTGCTGGACGAAACACCTACGACAACCGTTAATAAAGAAACCATTATCGCAATTCCCGCCAAAAATAAATGGTTCGGTATACCGGATAAATAATACAGTCCGAAAATACAAAACAAAACCACAGTTGACAAGTCTAGTATTCTCTCTACGACGACTGTGGGCAGTGTTTTGGATATGTGGTGCCCGAGGCTTTTTTTGAGGTAATAACTCCGTATGGGTTCTCCCACGCGCCCGGGCGTTATGTTGCTCATAAAAAGCGATGCCATGTAAGGCTGCATTATCTGCTTAAATCCAGTTTTCAGCCCGATAGACAAAAGCAGTATTCTCCATCTTACGATCTTCAAGCCTATGATCAATAGGGTTACCGATAAACCGATGGCTATGAAAAACGGGTTGGCTTTGGAAAGCGTTTTAACTATGGCAGAAGGGTTGGAATGCATTATCAGTGCGGAAAGAAGAAGCGCAGCTATGCCGAATAGCAACAAATTGGCCTTGCTCTTCATTTTAAAATCTCTTGTATCACGCCTTGGGTTTGCGGTTGGCGTGGTTTTTCACTGTCTCTTCGAACTTTTTCAGGTTAGGATCATCATTAACCGGTATCCAGTAGTCGTTGGGTATCAAAATTTTGCACATGCTTCCCTTTTCGGCCGCTTTTTTGAAAACCGTGCTTTCTATCCGTATTTCTTCGTCGCTTCCGAGTTCGCGGACTTCATCAAAAGCCTTTTCGCTCATTCCCCATATGCCGACGCTGGAATCTTTGGATATGAAAGGCTTTTCCACGAATTCGGTGACCTTGCCGTCAGTGTCTATCACCTCCCCGTAAGGGTAAAGGGTTCCGGGTGTGCACAATATTACAATTTCAAATCCCTGGTTTACTGCGGATAAAAAAACGTTTGCGAAATCTGTCGGGAAGTTTTTGTAGTTTACTATCATGTCGTCGGGCTGGTGCCACAGGAAATCCCCGTCGATTGTTTTATTTTCCAGCGCGAGCTTTACAGCCCCTCCGGACCCGAGCTTCTTAGGTTCGACGGAATATAAGTTATTGGTGCCGAAATTCGGCCCGTCGCCGTAATACTCTGATATCGAATTGCCTCTGTGCGTGTTATCTATCAAAAATCGGAATTCCCTGAAGCCAAGGTTTCTCCATGCATCAAACGTGTATTTGCTTAGCGGCTGCCAGTTTATCGGTATCATATGTTTTGAAAAGCTGTCTCTCGTAACGTGAACCAGCCTGCTTCCGGAGCCGCCCATGGCAAAAACCACGGGTAGCCGCGTAGCGCTGGCCCTGTGATCCTGTATCTTCAGCCCCTGGCCCGGTTTTACATATAGGTGTTCCCCAACCTGCGCAAAGTTTTTCTTCATGCCCTCTTCGTTGGATATCTCCCTGAGCAATTCATGAACCATTCAACCAAATCCTGTAAAACTATATGAGATTCGATATTAAAACCTATTCCGCAGATGTCTTCTTATTAATATTGCATGCGTTATTCGTTTTGGTTGTATGCGCTTCGAAACCGGTACGGTAATCGTTTACGCGCTGGCTGCGCTGGCCTTTGTCCTGGCGTTCGGCCCGTTTTCTATCGGCCTGGTGTTGGCTGTTCTTCCGGGCATGTTGTTTTCTTTTTTCTTTCTGGATTCTAGAAAAACAGTCCGCGTTCTTTTGTCGGTCCCGCTTACAATAATCCTGGTTTTGGTGCCCACCTGGATATTGAACATCTTCTCTGTTCCTGTCAATGCCTTTGTTATTGTTTTCCTCGCAGTCGTTTATTCGGCGCTATTCGCGTTCCTTATGAGAAAATACGGCATAAAAACAAATTTTAGCGCCAAGCCTGATCTTGAAACCGCGCTCATTCTCGCTCTCGTGTTCTCTTCCGTTCTTATGACATATCCGTTGCACACCGGACTGCTCCCGCGCACCGACGGTTCATCGCATTATTACAAAATGTGGCAGGTCAGGGAATCTCTCGACAACAGCAACACGATTCCGTTGTGGGACGCCGGCTGGTACGCCGGCTATCCGTTATTCGATTTCTACCCGCCAATGTCCTATTATTTCACTGCTGCGTTAAGCTACTTTGTCCCGGTTGACCTTAACTTAATTTTCGACTACATGATAATTCTTTCCTACATATTTCTCGCGGTGGGTGTGTTTGTCTTGTCCCGCGAACTCGGGTTGAACAAATTTTCCAGTTTTATGGCAGGTCTTATTGTGGTCTTGTCGCCGCGGCTGGCCACAAACACAATGTTCTCCGGCCAGTTTCCCACCATACTTGCGTTCTCTTTGATACCGGTGTCTGTTTACGTATTCATCCGGGCTTTTTCCGAGAGAAAACCCGGAATGTACACCTTATCCGGCCTGCTGCTGGGCGCAAATTTCTTGATACACCACCTTACCGGCTACTTCCTCGCTACGCTGCTTGTTCTGGTTTTTGCCGTGTTTTCTCTGCGAAAAAATGCGGATGTGAAAGGTTTTCTTAAAGCGGTTCTGTTTTCCATGCTTACTGTTGCGTTCTGGATAGTTCCGTTTTTCGCTAATATAGGGTTCAGCGAGTATTCTAAAAAATCCGTAATCGGTTTTAATCCTGACGTGTTTTTAGTTCTCACTACAAGCCCGTCCAGGGGCTGTGCTGACTTTTACTGCTTCGAGGCCATGGGTGCGGAATTCACTTTGCTGTCTTTGTTGGGATCGGCAATCTGGCTGGGCGGCGTTTCGCTTGGCCGGGGAAAGGTCTCATTTTCACCAAAGGCGAACCTCGGTTCAATTATAGCAGTTTCGATGTTTCTGGCTGTCCTGTTATTGGCGTTGGCGCCGTTCATAGGCATAACAAATTACCTTCCGTTCGGCTCTTCTTTCGGCGCGGAAAGGTTTACGTTCTATCTGATACTGCCGCTCGCAATACTCGGCGGCGCAATACTGGAATCTGTTAACGGCTTGGCCGGAAAAGACTTCCTTGTCGGCGGCGTGATCCTGTCTGTTTTGTTGGGCGTGTTCCTCTGGAAATATATCGACCTGGTCAGCTTTCGGGCCTCGGACTGGAATACGGAGGCCGCGCCCCTCTCCAGCAGCGGGTTATCTGAATTGTATGGCGCGCTGCGCTCTATTCCTGAAGGCAGGGTTATGACATACGGAATATTCCAGGGTGCAATAGTTGGCGCGATACCTGTGCAGGCCGGCAAGGGCGTAATATCCGGCTGGCAGCCGCAAAGCTCGCCAAATTACAAATATGTTGCCGGAAAACTTGAGGACATAAGCGGGCAGAGTCTGTTCAACTTCGATGTTTCTAACAAGTTTGTTTACACCATGTTCCAGCAAAGCTGGACCAGATGGGTTGTGATTAACCTCTGCAGCAACGAAGGCGTGCGTGCGGTTAATTCTACGTTTGCACAGGACGGCCGCTATCTGGTCGCATGGAGAAATGAAAACGGCCAGGGCTGTTTTGTAATCATTGAAGTGCCCGGCACAGATTTTGCGGAAACTGTGGAGCCTTCCGGGGTTTTTGATGAAGACCAAAAAATCAAAGGGAAAATCTACGACACGGAAAACGGGTACCGGGTTCATTTCACGAAAAACTTTGCCGATATAAGCGCGGGCAGGTACAAAATCGTGATTAACAGGGACGTCGTCTGGGACGACGATCTTGCAACTGAGATAGCGAACATAGCAGCATCAGACCCCAAACCGTTGGTCTGGAGTCGCGGCCGCAATGAAATAATTGTGAAAAACACGACAGGCTGGACACTGGTGAAAGAAACTTATTATCCGCTCTGGTCAGCTTATAATGGAAATAAAAAGCTGGACATAATTCCCACTGACCTGGGTTTCATGCTGATCAGATCCTCCGGTGATCTCAGATTGAGATTGGAAATAAAATGGTACTACATGGCCGCGGCGGTTTTAACCGCTGCGTTCATGCTTTATGTGCTGGCAAAAACTTTATCAGAAAAACCTGCCTCGCACAATGCCGACAAAGAACCTAAGCCCGTCCTTTAGTATTTTTAGTTTCGTCTCTCCCACCCGGGGATAATAGTGTATAGGTATCTCCACCACCCGGTAACCGCCGCGTATTGATCTTGTTGTCATCTCAACTTCCCAGTCAAGGCCGCGCGATTTTATTTTCACCTTGTCCAGCATGCTTTTTTTAAAAGCCCTGAGGCCTGTGGAACCGTCGGTTATCACATTGCCTGTCAATAATGTAATCAGCGAAGAGAATACCGCATTACCGTAAAAATTTGTGTGGTCCCCGCTTTTCTTTCCCAACGCCGCCAGTAATATTTTTTTTGCAGCCCCGGCCAAAACGTGGGGGCCGCGTCTCCTGTTGTAGAATCTGGACCCCAAAACCATATCCGCCCCCCCGTTTCTTATCATACCCAGCATTTTAGCCAGCGGTTGGGCCGGGTATGTGCAATCAGCGTCGATGGTCGCAACAATATCGCCCTTTGCCCGGCTGAATCCTGTGTATAAGGCCGCAGCTTTTCCCATGTTCTTCCCGTGTTTAAGCGTCCGTATCCCCCTGGTTTTCTTCGCTTCGCCGTATGTCCTGTCCCTGGAACCGTCGTCAACAACGATTATCTCCGATTTCTCGGGGAACTTGACCTTCTTTACCGTTTCTGTTGTTTTCCTGATGCCGTTTTCTTCGTTGTACGCAGGAATTATTATGGATATCAAAAACGCCACCAGTTTATATGTTACGGCCTTTTGAATAATAAACATGGTCATAGCTTTCCTGCTGGCCGCTATGAGCGCCTTTCTGCTGTCTTCCGGCCTGACCGGAAACAAAGTTAACTACGAAAGAATTTTTTATTCTTCCGTGCTGTCCTTTGTGGTGCTTCTCGTTTCCGGTGTATTGCTTAATTTTTTCGGCCAGATAGGATCTGTTCAGGTGGTTTTGGCAAACGCAGCGTTCCTTGGCCTGGTTGTGCGAAGGTATAAAAAAATCGGAATTGGGAAGCTGGAATTCGACCTTTATGATGTTGTAGCCGTGTTTGTTTTCTTGACAGCATTTTTCATTCGGGCCGCGCCGGTTTTGGCGGATCCGTCGCCTTTCGGAAGTTACGACGTCATACAACATTATGCAATGGCTATGGAAACGTACGAGCGTGGTTCTGTTCCAGACGAATTTCCCAAATATCTGAACTGGTACGGAACTTCGCAGGACAATGTGAATGGTGTGTGGGTTTACCCGCCGGGCAACGCAATAATGGCCGCGGTAATGAAATCTGTGTTCGGCCTTTCCTGGCCTCAGACCATACACGCGTTTGCCGCGCTGTTTGATTCGCTTACTGTCCTGATAATTTACATGCTGGCCGCGCGGTTGGTGAAGAGCAAGGCGACGGGACTTCTGGCCGCGATGCTTTTTTCAGTGTCGGGAAAAAACATATCTTCGCTGTATTTTGGCCAGACCGCGTATGAATTGGGAATAATGCTGTCTTTGTTGGCGCTGTTCGCATACATATCAGAAACGCATTCCAGAAACCGCAGCCTGGTTTTATCCGGCCTGGCCGCGGGGCTTTCATTCCTGGTTTCTCCGCTGGCGGCTGCCTATTTCATTTTCTCCGCGTTCGTGATATCATTATCCGAATACGTGAAGTCCAAAAAAAATCACTATGTGAAGGATTTCGCGACTGCTGTTTTCATAGCTGCGATAGTGTCCTTGTTATTCCTCCCGAAATTCGCTATGTGGTTCTCGTTTTTCAGCGCAAAGCCGCCCGGAACGCCTGACACGCTCAGCCTTCCAGACCTTGTATGGCCGTTTAAAATGATAGCCAGGCAGCCCGGCCTGCCTGGCTGGTACTTTGATCCGAATGTCACAATGGGCGCGCTGTGGCTGATTATGCTCGCTGCTGGCATCGCAATGCTTCTGTTTTCCAAATTCGAAGGCAGGGGAATTTTGGCCGCATGGTTTTTGGCGGATTACATTCTCACCCACTCCTACATAGTCTGGGGTCCTCTCGGCTTCGGAATCCTATACGACTATGCGGGCCGCTGGATGGCACAGTCTTCCATAATACTGGCCGTGGTCGCAGGCCTGGCAGGGCTGTATAAAATTTCCAATGCCGGTGGAAAAATACTGGTCTCGCGCGGCCGCGGCCTTTCTATCGGCCTTGTTTTTTTCGTGCTTATTTTGATTTTGTACGTGCCGGGCAAGCTGGCCGCTGCCGGGGCGGTATACAGCCAGCCGTATAGGATGTCTGCAGACATGTTTTCGCTGACAGACGAAATACGTGCCGACACAAAAGAAGGTTCTGCCATGCTTGTTTTCAGCGCAAGCGTGCAGGCCGCAGACGAGCGCCGCGGGTTAATAGAGGCGTTGACAAAAACACGCGTTTACACGCAGCCGAATATAAACGGCGGTGTTTTGAATCTCACGTTCACTCACAAATATACAGGCGGGACGGTAGACTACCAGACACGCTACATAATGTTCGATTACGGGGGCTTCGCCAGGACGCAGCAGTTTGCGAATTATGTGGAAAATTATCAAAACTTGGAAAATTCTTTGTTCGGTAATGCGCAGCCGGCGTTCTCGAATAACGAAATCAGAATTTACAGGCTCGGCTGATTTAAAACCGTTGCATGCGGCCTTCTTTCCAGAATAAATTCCATGTCCCCGTGGTTTTCGAATATGTTTTTTGTTACCCTGTTGTTTAACAGGGAGAACCATGCGTCGATGCTCCTGTTGGACATCCTGGAATAAATTTTTCTTATTAACAACCCTCTTGCTATGCCTTTGCCTATCGCGCTTCTCCAAAGTTTCTGGTACTTTGCCATGAATTTTTCATCAAACCTGTTTTTACTTATCGCGTCCGAGAAAACCCGGGCCGCGATTCTGGCGCATATCATGCCGTATATCACGCCGCCGCCTGTCAATGGTTTAACCTGGGCTGCCGCGTCGCCGACCAACAGAACCCTGTCAGAATAGCTTTTCTGGAAGCCGAACGGTATCACGCCGCTGGACAATTCGTATTTTTTAACGTCAAATTTCGCAAGGAAATTATTGAAGTTGTTCACATTCGCCGGTCCTGTTTCGCCGGCGATTCCGTACTCTGTTGTTTTGCCGCGCGGTATTCTCCATGCGAAAAACCCGGGGTACAGTTTGTTGTCAAAATACAGGTCAACATAATTGGAGTGGCCTTCGTCTTTTGTGATGGCCATTATGCCATGCAGTCTGTGCGGCGGTTTAAATCCCAGGCTTCTGGCTATGAAAGAATTGGATCCGTCTGCGCCGCAGATAAATTTAGTTGTTAACGTTTTTTTATCGGTTGTAATCGTCGCGCCGTTCGGATCTGCTGTAAAATCCGAAACTTTGGAATTTGAAATAATATTTACGCCGCATTCCTTCGCGCGTTTACCAAGAAAATCGTCTAAAAGCTCGCGGTTAATTACGAAAGCGACTTTTTCCTTGCGCATTAATTCTATAATTTTGCCTGACGGCGGGTGGAATTTGGCACCAAAAACTTCGTGCTCATAAAAATCTTCTTTGACTTCCATTAGACTGAGAAATCTGGTTGAATAGAGGCCGGAACAATGCCTCGGGAACCCTATTTTGTTATGTTCTTCTAGTGCAGCAACGCTTAATCCCGCTTTTGCGCAATTTATCGCAGTATTTAACCCCGCCGAACCTGCACCCACAACGATCACATCGTATTCAGGCATATTTATCACTGTGGCATACCAATAACTTATTAACCTGTATTGGCTTCTTGTTTCATATTCTTTGCAGCGTTTATATCCCTATCCATACCGACCTGCACCGCTGGCAGCTGTGTATTCTGTCCCGCAGTGTTTTTTCTGAATTTCTAAATACTTTGCTGCTATGATGTTCCTATAGAATTTTGTGGGGTTACCGTATGCTTCTTATATTTTATGTTGGAAGTTATGGTGTGTTCGTTAACAAATCAAACTATAAATACGGATTGTTAATTACCCAATTATTACTGCTTGCTTCGATAGTTGTAATAGCCCAGAACTGGGCGGCAAACGGGGATTGGATCCGCAAAGCCGTAGATTTGAGCGGCGGAACCCAGATAACATTCAGTTTCGCTGGCAACCTCGACGCCGCGCTCGAAGAAAAGATTGCTGCGGAATATGGCGCAAGGCCGCGGGTTTTCAGGAATGCCGGATCCAGCACCATTTCCCTGGCCGCGTCGCAAAACCTGGACACAGCTTCAATAAAAGAATTTCTCGAGGCCAACGGAATATCGGTCTTGGGCGAACCGTCGGTCCAGACCATAGGGCCTGCGCTAGGCTCCTCTTTCTGGAGGCAGGCGCAGCTTTCTATAATTTTCGGCCTTGTGCTGATGGGAATAAGCGTGTACACGATATACCGTTCTCCGGTTCCGTCGCTTGCGATAATACTCAGCGCCGTATCTAACATGCTGGAAACCGTCGCTGTCATGAACATATTCCGTATGGAAATGTCGCTGGGCGGCGTAGCGGCTTTGCTGATGATGATAGGTTATTCCGTGGACACGAACGTAGTGTTAACAACGCGCCTGTTGAAAAAAGAATTCGGGTCGGAGGATTTCGACAAGACGCTTAAAAGTTCCGTGATAACCGGACTTACAATGACCGCCGCGTCTGTGGCCGCCTTGGCCGCGATAATAATTTTTTCGCCTGCGTCTGTGCTGACACAGATTGCGTCTGTGCTTATCGTGGGCTTGGTTTTCGACATACCTAACACCTGGCTCCAGAATTCTGCCATATTGAGGTGGCATCTGCGTGCTTAAGGCCTACAAAGTTATCATTCTGTTTTTGTATGTTGCTGCAGCGCTGGCTTCCATAGGTTATAATCTCGGTGAAGGTGTTACCGTATCCGGCGGCGCCGGTCTATTGAAAAGCGGCGGCCTGATATCTGACGTTGACGGGAAGCCGATAAAATCCGTGAGCGGCTGGTATGCTGCTGTTTCAACCGGAGAAACGCATTTCGTAACATTCAACGGAAATTCTTACGAATTGCCGGGGGCTGCGCTGAAAAATATTACCGTGAAAGGTCTGGAAAGAAATAACCTTGACTTGGGCATAGACCTGCAGGGCGGAACTAGGGTGCTTCTTAAGCCTGTAGAAAAACTCTCGCCGGAGACCGTGAACAACGCTGTTATACCAGTGCTCCAGACCAGGATAAACGCATACGGCTTGCAGGAGATCGTTTTGCGCTCGGAGTGCGACATAGACAACTGTTTCGTAGTTGTTGAAATCGCCGGCGAAAGCAAGGACACCATGGAGCGCCTGCTGGCTTCGAGAGGCAATTTCGAGGCGAAAATACCGAGGGAAATAAAATTATTCGGTGGGAAGGGCTCGTTCTCGGTTGGCGCGGGCAACGTGCATACGGTAGAAAAGGCCGGGGATAAAATAAAATTCGGCCCGGAATCCGCGGATGTTTTGTCGCAGGGCGGTGTAATCAAACTCGACGGCGTTGACCACGAAATCATGAATTACACTGACAGTTCCGTGTTTCTTTCCGCTACCGTTTTGAAAGGCGATGACATTGAAAACGTTTTCACGGATTCCACGCGTTCGGTTATACAGCGCGTGGGCGGAGGTTACAGGTTTGCTTTTTCAATTCTGATATCAAAAGACGGCGCTGCGAGGTTTGCACAGGTTACTTCAGAGGTCGGCACAGATCCGTTAAGGCAGGGTTATCTGAAATACCCGATAATTCTATACCTTGACAACAAGCCCGTAACAGAGTTGAGCATAGCAGCCGACCTGGCCGGCCGCGTTTTAACAGAGATTTCAATAGAAGGCTTCCGGGAGACGAGGCCGGAGGCGATTTCGGAAAGGTCTGCGTTGCAATCCATTTTGAAGGCCGGCGCTTTGCCTGTCGGCTTGGAAATAACAAACATCGAAAGCGTTTCCCCCACGCTTGGAATCGGCTTTATCGACTCTGCTGTAAAATCCGCGCTCTTCGCCGTGGCCGGTGTGGCGCTGGTTGTAATGGCAAGGTACAGAAGTTTCAAAATTGCGCTGCCCATGGTTCTTACAAGCCTTGGCGAGGTTATTATACTCCTCGGCGTTTCGGCTCGCGGAAACGACGTCCCGTGGATAATCGCGTTATTCGCAGGCCTGGCTGTGGTTTCAATGGCATACAGGAAAAAAATGCATGTGGATTTCCTTGACTTGTTGGGTGTTTTGCTGATACCTCTTATCGCAGTGTTTTTCTCGTGGACTATAGATCTTGCTGTCATAGCCGGGATAATCGCGTTTATAGGGACAGGCATAAGCCAGATGATAATAATTTCCGACGAGGTTAACCGTACCAGATTAATTCCCATTTCGGCTTGGGAAAAAATCAAGAGGGCGTTTTCCATTGTTTTCGCGTCTGCAATAACAGTGGTGTCTGCAATGTTCGCTCTTCTGTTCATAGGCGTTGGCCTGGTAAAAGGCTTTGCAATAACAACGATTGTTGGTGTGCTGATTGGTGTGCTGATCACAAGGCCGGCGTACAGCCAAATTGTAGAGATTGTCTTGTCGGGAAAAAAATAAAAATTTATCCGATTTAATTTTTACCGGCGATTTTTAAGACCAGTTTTTTTACTTTTGGCCTTGCGGTACCAACCTTTCTTTAAGGTCTTTGATAATATTTTCCAATTGGTCAAGGGACATAGCCATGGGTAGATTTTTGTAATCATGTATTATTTCCTCGGCACTAGAATTTTCACAATAATACCGCAATAAATAATCGCTTAATCGTTTACTCCGTCATCGCCTGCATGATCGATTGCGTCGAATCTTTTTTGTGTATCGAACCAATCGAGGAAATGAACTCTTCGACATAGGCTATTTGTTTCCCGTAACGCTCGCGCAGTTTTCTGGTAAAATCCTGGTACCCGCCAAACGTCTTGTGCAGCGTGATCATTACGTACGTCTTTCCCCGCAACCCCTCGCCTCGCGCAAAATAAACAACATCCGGCGCCTTCGAGATATGGTCAACGGCTTCTTCAAGCTGCTGGCGTTCCGAGTAGTCTCTCCAGTCAAAAAAAGTTATTGCTGCTATGGAAAAGCCGGCAACCTTTTCATCGACCACAGCCCTGTAACCGCGTATCACTTTGTCCCTTTCCAGCCTCTGCCTTATTCGCGTGACCGTAGGTTGTGTTAATTTCAGTAACTGTGCAATATGCTTGTCCGGCTTCCTGCCGTCCTTCAGCAATTCAAACAAAACCTGCTTTTCCTTGTCCCTGAGCTCGGCCATAGAATACCCATTATAAATTCACACACAACGTATTTAAAATTTGATTTCCCGCCCGGTCGTTTTTAAGTTATGCAGTTCGTTCGTGTAAAATCCAGGGAAGCCTTTTATTTCATGCGCTTTAAGTAATCGCGGTTGGGGTATGAAGGCCTTCCGAGTCGATCCTGGTAAGCATTGCAGCGTATTCCACCGCAGCCATAGTTTGTGGCAAACCAAAGTTTAGTTTGGGATGATTGTTGCGCGAACGGCTCGCCAGCTTGACCGCATGCCGGGTTGGATGGGTGTGGTGGTTTCCTTTCAGCTAGCCGGCCTAAGATCTGCCACACCCGCTTGTTTTCAAAAATAAACAACCGGTTACAGCAGGACGTTACTATACGATGGCGAAATCGGTCATCGCTTTTGTTCAATCTGAATTATGGCTGTTGCAATATCGCCCGCTTCCTTTAACGCCTTCCCAGCCTGTTCACGTGATACCCCAGTTCTTTGTACAATAATATCTATATCAGAATCACTATTTTCCTCGGCAACGTCTCCTGTGACCTGAAACGAAGTTTTGCCCATCATTTCAGATTTTACAACTTGGGGGTTCTTTATCAGTATTGTTCCGTTCGCAGTCTTTATGGAAACCTCTTCCGCGTCCACCTGCTCCATCTTCATGTTTTTCATCAGCTTCTCAAGGTCTCTGGGATTGAACATACTTCATTTCACTTGCCCTTCACGAAATAAATATCAAATTTTTTGCGTTACCTACATGTTACTCCACGTGAAATCACGGAGAGGTTAATCTAAGGTGAATTAATACCTATCTTCCGATAAGTAAGTATGGAGCAGGGAGCGCTTGGCTACGCTTGCGGGGTGCTGTGCGGCAGGGGTTTTATCAGGCGCGGTCGAAACAATTGCGTTGGAATACAGACAAGCAGCAGGCGCCTGGCCGAAGAGTTCTCATCCTCGCTGCGCGGTCTTATAGGCTACGAGATTTTGCCGAAAGCCAAAACAATCTCCGGTAAAGAATATTTTACAGTAAATGCTTACGGTAAGAACGTTGTTGGAATTTTTGATGCCATAGATTTTAGGCCGACCAGAAGGGGCTGGTCGCCTCCGCGCCTAACAGAAGAAAACAGGGAATTTAGGCTAGGTTTTCTGGCAGGTTTTTTCGACGCAACTTCGTTTGTCTACTTTAACCGTGAAAAATTTTACGCATCCGGCGGTGGTTACAGGTATGTTCGCGTTACGTCTGTAAACCCGAATGGGCTGGCCGGCATCAGGAAACTCCTCGGTATCGAGGGCGTGGAATGTGCGTTCCGCACGCGCAGGGGGCTGGCCTACCTGGTCCTGCGCGGCCGGTGGCGCTTGGACGCTTTTATGGAAAAAGTCGCGTTGCGTACAGAAAAGAAAATATCTTTAGAACAGGCCGCAGCCGCGTCTGGCAGCCAGCTTGTACGATATAACAAGTCCCAATACGCCGCCCGCAACAACATCGGCCGGGTAATGGACTCCCAAGTAAACACGTGATACCGCAACCAGCGCGGCAAAAACATAATATAACCCTTTATACCTGCCGTAATTCCTGCCCATAAAACCGGCCCACGCAAACGAAGAGGTGCTGTGCGTTGACGGAAATGAATACGGGCTTCCTGCATTAATGGCGCCCGGCGGCCGCGGAACCGCAAAAAATTGCTGCAACACTATGGAAATTGAAACCGCAGCCAGCATCAAGGCCAGATAATCTATTATTCCCTGCCTGCCTTTGCTGGCTATAGGTATGAAGCTCAGAACAATCAGGACAAAAGCCGCATTGCTTATGAACGCCATCAGGGACGCAACATCGAACGCTCCATAGCTGCTCATTAAGTTAAACAATATTGCATCATATGTCATGTACACGTCCTCTAAACGGCCGGCACCGTAATTTTTTCCGTGGCCCCGGAAGGCGTTTTGATCTGTATTTTCCCGCCGCACTGGCACAGCCCGGTAAGCGGCGCCGAAGAAAATATGTCGCCGCAGGAGGCGCATACAAAACCGTCAAAAACGTTGCTCTGCGCCGGCCTGGCACGCATTAGTTCCATCAGCGAAGCTTGCCTTCCTTTTCCAAGCAATTCCGATTTTGTAAACCCGAGTGCAATGAAGATACGCTCTATCGGGGGCAGCAACTGGTTTTCCACATAATAAACCGGGTCTATCTCCAATCTCTTTTCTTTTACATAATCAGGGTCTTCTGTTCTTTTTGACAGCAATTGGTTCCCTTTGATGATCACATATCCCACCCTGTCCCCCACCCCCGGAGCGTCCTGGGAATTCCTTTTCTGCATTTTTTTAACCAGCTCTATATGCGGCTGTACGCCGGCATAACTCGAAGGGCTTTTTGTTATGCTCTTGGTTATTACAAGCTTTTCTATCGGGATTTTATTTTCCGTCAGGTCTTTCATCACGCCGTTGAAATAATTCAGGGCTTCCTTCGTGTCGCCCCTTTTTAAAATTATTTCTATGGTCTTGTTCATGGTCTCGGAAACAAGCTCGCACCAGTCCCTGCGGACGGTTTCTATGCCTTTCATCTCCGTTTTTTCTTTCCACAAGCCGTTTTCCTTGACAAACTTCCAAGCCGCGTATCTTTTTTTTGTCAGTATTAGGAAGCTCTTAAAAAGTTTTTCGAACTCCATCTGCATCGCCCCCGAAAGTTCGCTGTTTATTCTGGTCATTATTTCGGTTCCTTTTTCCCAGCCTGCGTCAAGGTCTTTTTCCGGTATTTTTATCATAATCGAGTCTGTGTCGCCATAGACCGCCTCGTAGCCGAACCTGTTTTCTACCGTATCTGTGACAGTATGTATCAAATGGCGGCCGCACGCTGTTATTGCGTTTGCTATATCCAGAATGTAAAGTTTTGCTTTTGTGTATCCTGTGTACCCGTAAAACGAATTGGAAAGCAGTTTAAGTGCAAGCTGCTTGGCGTCAAGAACTTTGCGCAGCTCCTCGTCCGTCTCGGTTTTCATTGCGCGTTTGGCTTTGGACCTCTCTTCCAAAAGGCCGCCGAGTATGTTAGGCATTATCCCTTCCTGCACGTCTTTCGCTATGAATTTGTAACCGGCAGGTGTTTTGATTATTTCCGGGCCTTCTTCCGGCCCGTTTACAATGGTTGTGGGGCAGATGTTATAGCTTCTGAATATTGAAGGGTACATGCTTCTGAAGTCGAGCACCACAATCAGCCCGTCGGAATGAAGGCCCACTTTCGGGGTGAGTACAAAACCTCCCTTAAGGCCCTGATCCTCTTTCTCCCGCTCCTTCTTGCTTATTTCAGAAGAATCCGGCTTGCACGGCATTACATAATCTCTTTTGTTAAATTCCCGCAAAAGCAGGTTCTCCACCCTGGTCGCTTCTCCGCCGTCCAAGCTGTCCTGTAAAAGCAGACCGCTTAGTTTGGAAAGTTCGATGTACTTGTCAAGCAGTTGTTTTTTAACGACCAGGTCAAGCGCAAGTTCTGCGTCTTTTCGTGCGTACTCGATCAGCCTCGCGATCTTATCTTTGTCGCCGCTGTTCCAAAGTTTGGATATTTCAGAGTGCGCAACATCAAGCTTTTCCTGTTTTAGCAGGATTCTTGATACGTCGGTCAGGCCGTATCTTTTGAAGGAGAAATTTTTCTTTACCAGTTGGTAGCTGTCCGCGACCACGCGCCCCGGCACAGAAGAGCGCGCCCTGTTCTTGATTATTTCCTTGGTATACGCTTGCTTGTCGCTGCAACGGCCAATTGTTCTGGGAACCTTCAATATCTCAAGCCGCTTTAAAATAAACGGCATGTCGAAATTGTTTATGTTGAACCCGGTAATTATGTCCGGGTCGTAATCATCGGTTATTGCGTTCATTCTTGTTAACATTTCCGTTTCATCAAGGCAGCGCACCACGGTATCCGAATTTATTCCCCTGGTGGTTAGCACTATCGACTTTTGGCCGCGGTTTTCCGGGAAAAAAGACAGGCTTATGATAATTATTTCGTCTTCCTTTGGGTCTGGCAGCCCGCCGGATTTGGAAAGGGTCTCGATGTCCACGGCCATATATTTCATTTGGGCGTTCGTGGCGGAATCCACGGGCGATATTTTTGTAACGTTGACGGCCCTGTCGGCCTTTACCGTGTGCGTGTTGACGTCCGCGCAGTCCATATCAATCCAGCCCATCCCGCTGATTTTATAGTCGGCCATAAATCTGTATTTAAAAAGTATATCGGCCTCAAAAACCTCCTGCGCGGCCGGGTGGGTTTTGACCGAATCCCGGAGTTCGGAAACCCTTTGTGGGTTGCGCAATGTCACCTTTATCATTTCTTTCGGTTCTCTGGAAAAACCTCTGGGATGTCTTTTGAGAACCTTTTCATATTTGATTACGTCCGGCTTGGACGAAAGAAACCGTTCAATGTCTCCGGCCCTGCCTTCTGCAGGCAAAATATAGAAATACGGCAAATATCCCCTGGCAAAACCGCAGACCGTTTTACTATTCTCGTCTTTCCCGAATATCCTGACAACCGGCCTGTCTTCCAGAATGATGTAATCCGTGTCAAGCACTTGAATTTTCATAAAACCCACACTATTATCTCGCGGGCTGATTTAAAACCGTTAGGGTCGCTTCTCTTGTATGCAAGTCGATAATTACGGAACCGTCCGTTTCACCAACCGTAACGAACGTGTAGCCTTTGTAATTTGACGCGCCGGCTTTTTCGGACAGCCCGAGAAATATTATATCCGCATTCTCGTCGATGGCGTTCATGTCTTCGGTGAATACCGGTATCGTATTCGGGCCTGACACGTAGCCCTTTTTCGAAAAAATCCTGGCCAGGTTGTCCACAGAATCTTTTATCGGTGTTTGTAAAATTTGTATTTTGTATACCACCCCGCCGAGCGTAACCGAAACCTTTGACGGTACAGCAGGTACCGCCTTTTCTTCTGCAATACCGTGCCAATAACCCAGTATCTTTATTCCTTTCTTCCCCTCTGCGGTTTCGCACAGGGAAACCGAAACGAATTCTTCCGTGCCCTGGGGATTTATTTGCCCTTCGTTTACGTGCAGATTAACAAACGCGATCTTTGCTGCCGAGCTTGTTTTTTTTACATTCTTTTTGACCGGAAGTTCCGGCATCGTAAAACTGTCGGCAAAAATTTTGCCGTTTGAAAAAAAACCGGATACGCCCACGACGTCGTTTTCGGCGATGTCATTTGTGTTTTTGACCACGACCTCGCACTTTCCTGTAAAATCCTCCAGGGAAAAACCGCTGTCGGTTATTTCGCGCGCAAGGCCCAACACCGTGTTTTGTTGTCCTGGCCTGGCCTTGTTTATAGAAACCGGCCCGTTTCCCGTACGTCTCGTTATCGAAGGCCCGAGGGCGTGTATTTTGTTCTGGTAATAAGCCAGGAAGTCCTTTGCCGACAACTCGCCCTTTTCTTCGTTTTGGTAAACGACGTCGATGTTTCTTTTTGAGCGTATCTGCTGCAGCGCCTCCTTATTCAAAACACGCGGCTTGTCCTGTTTGGCCATCATTTTCTCGTAATCCTCTGGCGTAATATCGTCCGCAGCCTCCGGAGACACCATTACCCCGGCTGATAAGAACTTCCTCAGAACGGCCCGGTCCATAAAAACCCCTACTCAAAATAAAAATCTTTTTTGAGCATCTCTTTTATGCCTTCCTGTGTATGCTTCGACACCATGAGACTGATCTGTTTCGTTCTTCCGTGCCTTCCCTTAGATGTGGTGCGTACGGAAAGTATTCCGAGCATACCCAGCTCAGACATCAGGTCCGACGCTCTTCTGGGCCCCAGAGTTTCAAGCCCGCGTTTTTTGCAGACCTCTTTGTAGCGTTCGTACATTTGTCCCGTAGTCGTGGCCGCTTCGTTTGTTACCGCAGCCCACAATATGGCCTGTGACTGTCGTGGCTGTGTGCGGACCGTTTCCAATATTCTGTCAACGTTGATTTTTTCCTGCGCTTTGTCAACGTGGCTTTCGTCAAGGTGTTGCTCTCCGTTGCGTTCCGCGATCTCGCCGGCGACGCGCAACAAATCCAGCGCCCTTCGGGCATCCCCGTGTTCCTGCGCCGCGAGCGCAGCGCACTTTTGTATAACACCTTCCTTGACAGAACCGGCCACAAACGACATCCTGGCCCGCTCGCTCAGTATGTCTCTGAGTTCAAGGGCGTTGTACGGTGGAAACATTATCTCCTCTTCATTGAGCGACGATTTGACCCTTGGGTCAAGGTTTTCCGAAAAGGAGAGGTCGTTTGTGACGCCTATCAAAGTTAGTTTTGCCTGGGCCAGGTCTTGGTTGATCCTTGTCAAATTATAAAGTATATTATCACCACCCTTGGATACCAGTGCGTCTATCTCATCAAGAACCAGGAGCACGTTCTGTTTCTGCGAATCAAGGCTTTCATAGAAAATTTCATAAAGCCTGTTTGTTGGCAGACCCGTGGCCGGGACGTTGTAACCGAACTCTTTACAAAGCTGTGCAAGAACCCTGTACTCTGTGTCCGCGATCTTTTTCATTTTACAGTTTATGAAAACGGCCTTGATTTGGACAGAGTTCTCGGCCGCGGTTTTGGCAAGTTCGCCTACCACATGCCTGACGCACAACGTTTTGCCGGTTCCGGTCTTCCCATAAACAAAAGTGTTGGACGGCTTTTCATTCCTAAGGCAGGGCGCAAGTATCGACGCCACCACTTCCATCTGGCTGTCCCGGTGTGTTATGGTAGACGGATCGTAAGATGGTGAAAGCGGGTCTTTTGACAAAAAAAGGTTGCCGTTCTTTAGGTAGCCGGAAAAGATCTTCTGCAAAGAAGTTTGTGCCATAAACAACCAACATTTCATTTGAATTGTTGGTTAATAAGCCGTGTTGGTGTCACCCCACCCCCTTCTTTCCACTGGAACCGTCCAGGGCCCGCCAGCTACCAAAAAACTCCCTATATTTAGGGTAAGGCCCTGCTTCTGGGTGGAAAAAGGTTTTGCTTTTCGGCGCTTTTTTGACCGGGAACAAATAAAACCCGGCTGGCTCCCTCCTTTCACCCAAGCACAACAATATTAGAAAATCGTTGCCTTCGGAAAGCTGGTAAAACGTCTTGTCCTGGCGTCCGCCGGAAGAGAACACATAACCGCCAGACCCCAACACCGAGTACCTTACCTTAAGCCGGATTATGTCCTCTCCACGAACAGCTAAAACGTCCGGCCCGCCTTCCACAGAAGCGTCGTACGGCACCCAATCGTTGATCAGAAGCTGCAAACAAACATGGTTTTTGGCTATCAAAAAAACCATATTTCTCTGTTTGATGGTGTTCATAAACAAATTTACTATAATTATATTATAATATATAACAACAAAACAAAACAACAGAAAAACTGCAGGCGAAACAGCGGGGTCACTGTTTCAGGTTTAGTACGCGCGCTTCGGTCTTTTCCCCGACTACCAGAAACCCGGCCCAACCATCGGACACCGGCCCGGGATACAATAGCTTTGTCGGCCCCAACTCGTCAACGCCCACGGCCTCGTGTATGTGCGCGCTTATGGCGGCGTCCGGTTTCTTTCTTAGTATAAAATCTCTGATGGCCTGGGAACCCACGTGGGCGCCGGTGCTTATCCGGTCCATTTTTGTGTTTTTGGCTGGGTTGTGCGTTATCATAACCTTGTGTTTTGTGTTCGCAACCTCGTTGAAAGCCCGCTCAAGGCCCTGTGCCGTCTCGTTTTCTGAAGGCTCAAACGGCGTGGAGAACGGGGTCTTCGCCCCCCCAAAACCAAAAAAACCAACCCCGCCTATTTCTCTGCCCTTTCCATGTATGTTGGTTTTGTAGTCGTCAAAAATTTTGTGAATTTCTGGCGGGTCGTGGTTGCCAGGAACTGTAAGAACAGGTTTTCCTAACGCAAGCAATTCATCCAAGATAATGTGCGTCGTGTCTTCGCGCGAAAACCCGACAAGGGACAAACCTATATCTGTGAAATCCCCGGGGCAAACAACCACATCCACGTCAGGCCCCGATTTTTTCAAAACCGTTGAAAGCGATTCAAAATCCCCGTGCACGTCCGCGACTACAAGCACTTTCATAAACCAGATTCTCACCAACAAGCTAATAAAACCCAATCAAAGATAGTTGTTTTATGGTTTTGGAAAACATTGCCGACTTCGAGCTTATCAAAAAGAACTGGTCGCGTGTTTTCGTTTTCGGGTTTTTCGTAAACACGGTTTCCACCATCACGGCGAGCATAATATTCGAGCCTGCGGCTGGTTTGGTGGCACTTTTCCTTGTTAGCGCAGCCGCGTTCCCGTTGATGAACAGGATGTTTGAAGAAGAGGAAGCGATGGACGTTTACGGACAGCCTTCCTTTTTTGCGCGGCACGCAAAGATTCTGAAAATATACTCCGGTTTTTTCCTCGGCGTTTTATTGTCTACATCACTCGCATACTTTGCAATGGACGCGGCACACGCAAACAATACATACCGCTTTCAGCTGTCGGCGCTGCGATCCGCGTCCATCAACGACCGGGCCACAGGAGCCGCACTTGAACCGCAAACCTTTGACAAAATACTGTTGAACAATATGCGGGTGGCGGCCATCTCGTTTTTGTTGTCCGTTATATTCGGAGCGGCGGCCGTGTTCATAGTTTCATGGAACGCGTCTGTGATAGCCGTTTTCATAGGAATCCTGGCAAAGGCCGCAGCAGCGCCGTTCGGTTTTGGGGTGTTGTCGGCCCCCGGAGCCTTTTTCTACGGCCTGTTTTCCGCCGCAGGCACGATAGCGCTGCACGGAATACCCGAGGTTATGAGTTATTTCGTCGCAGGCCTTGCGGGCGGAATAATATCCGTCGGCTTGTCAAAGGAAAAAATAAACACAGACCGTTTCTACAGAGTTGCAAAGGACGGCGCGACCCTTTTCTCATTGGCTATATTGCTGATATTCGTGGCCGCGGCTATAGAGGCATATTAAACGGCCCGGGCGCCCGCCTGCGAAAATTCTAGCGCAGGCTTCTAAAGATATTCATATCCTGTTAAGCGCGTAATAATGCTGGCCTCGCGGGCTTGTTTTAAATTCACCCAAACTTCTGGTGCAACGCGGCCACGACATCCTCGACTTTTGCGAGTTTGGAAACAGCCAGCGGAATGCCTTCAACATCAGCAATACGTTTCGCTATTTCGTCAACCTCGCGCGCGCCGTGCAATATTATCAGGGCCGGCCGCAGGTTGGTGACTTTAATCGCAACCATCGGCGAACGCCCCGTGGACGTGTTGGTGAATATGAGCGCGCGTTTTGTGGTTATTCCGTACAGTTTTACAAGGTCGGAGTAGGAAAATTCAAGTATTGCACGCAGCGAATCCACGATAGTGTAACCGTAAACTTCTTGGTGTGAAGACTCCTTGCCCGCGACAACGTTGGCAGACATAGCCTCACAAAACTCCTCAATGCCCACACCCTTGTCAAACTCTTTTATGTCGATTATAGCCTTGGTTATGGGTAACTGGTTCCCATTCTCCGAGAATTGTCGCGTCACCTTTCCGCCTCCAGCTTCATCAATGGAAATCATTGCACCGACCATCTTTTTGACAACCTTTATCCCGGGAGACTTTCGGCGCCCCGACTCGTAGTCGGAGATGACAGAAGGCGTTATCTTGATATAATTTGCCAGGACGCGTTGCGGTATTTTGAATATGTTTCGCCATTTCTGGATAGTTTTACCAGCCTCCTCCGAAAGTACTATCTCGCCGGCTATCTTGCGAGCCAAACTTTCCTTGGCCAGCTGCCACTCATCCATGAAAATCAAATAATGATAGCCGAACCAGACATATAAAAACAACGTAGTTTGAATCGGCATTGAATGCTAGGCGAATCTTGACATGAAGTCGTTGAAAGAAAGCGCAGTGCGTTGCATGCTCGCTTCGTTTAATCCGCGGTTTAGCTGTTCTATGTCAAGCAGCCACCAGCCGCGCCTGGAAATTTTCCACGCCAGGAAACCGCGGCACCCTGCCCTGGAACACCACTCTTTTAGCGAGTGGAGGTCCTCGTCGCTCAATTTTACATAACCTTTCCTGAACTTGCATTCGAACGCAAAGGTTACACCCTTCTTCGCAGCCACAATGTCCGGCGAATAATAGCGCGCGCCGGCTTTGAGATTGCCTGAACCAGCGCTCCTCACAGCGGCAAAGCCCCAGCGCCACACCAATTCAGCAAATTCCCGCTCCGCAGCAGACCCCTTCGCGTACATCAAACCACGCCTATTAATCTATCGGTTTTACAATCTAAAAGTATGATCGAACCCGCAAAAGTCAAGGACGCGATGACGAGGCGCATAGTCACAGTTGGCGAGTCGGCCAGCGTGCAGGCCGCCGCCGAGCTGATGAAAAAACGGAGGGTCGGCAGCCTCATAGTGATGCGCGGGAAAAACCCTGTGGGCATCGTTACAGAATCGGATATGATAAAAAAAGTGGTTAGCCGCGATCTTTCTGCGGCAAACTTGGACGTAAAGGAAATAATGTCAAAACCTTTGAGATATCTCTCGCCGGAGGACAATCTTAACGAAGCCGCGAGGAAAATGATAGCGAGCAAGGTTAGAAGATTGCCGGTTGTAAAGAAAGGCGAGTTAATTGGGATATTAACGCACACCGACATAGCAAGAGTAGCCCCTTCCATGGTTGAAATTTTATCGGAACGCGTCGGAATGCGCGAAGGCCAGCCGCAGGCAGACATAGGAACAAATACCGGCACCTGCGAATCCTGCAGTAATTATTCTGAAAACCTGACAACAATTGACGACGAATGGCTGTGCGAAGACTGCAG
>JACPZZ010000021.1 GCA_016195275.1 Candidatus Aenigmatarchaeota archaeon
GAATGTGAGGGTATTAAAATGAAGCTGTTGGGGGTGTTCCGATAAAACAGGGGTCCTGCCTAACGCCCGAAGGAAGTGTACTAAAGTCACAATAAGGCGACTTTAGTCGCATTATTTAACTCTTGTGGTACATCAAAACGATGTTGGGTATGGTACAAGAATCGGATTACGGATTGCAAAGGTTCATTGAAGAGTATGGCTATCGGGTAGCAAAAAAACAGTTCCACTACATAAGAAGCAGAACTTCAGAAGGTTTGACCGTTTTGACCCTGTCTAACCCTTCGTGTGAGGTGGATATTGAAGGGACTACAATTAGCCAAAATGAAAAAACGCATACAGAAGAAGCAGAAATTTACGTTGTGATGAATGGTCGAAATATACGCGGCACAAAAATAGTACAGCATGGTTATTCGACGGACACTACTGTAGCTGCAGTCGGCGAAGGTATAAGAAAACTCTATTTTATCCGGCGACAAACCGGCGGAGTTTATGTAATACAAGGCTCACAAACCGACATATTGCCCACAGAACAAGATTTTAAAAGACTGCTCAACAGTGATTTTACTGGCGGTGGGTGTGTAGAAATTGATCACAGTGGCTATAGAGCTTCTCCGACAGACGGGTCATCACTAGTAGCAAATGAATTTCGGTTCACTACAGACATCCCTCATGTGCAATTCGAAGTTAACGAGCTTCCTTTTTTTTATGAGCCCCGATCCAATTACATTCTGAGTACAGTTATGTCGGATAATATGAGAACCGAAAGGCTTCCCGAAGTCACGGGTCATTTTACAGATGCGGTTACTGTAGATTATGATGGACGGCATTTTACATTTGTCAGGAAAGATACTAGTGGTATGTCAACCTTCACAGAAGAAAACGCCAGATGCAAAGTGACAATAAGATTTCCCGAGAGCGTATCGCCATACGACCTACGTCATCTCGAACAGGTTCTCATGTCCGATGACGAATGGATAGATACAATAAACTATGGACTTCCTACAAGATCGGGCCAGCGTTTGCCTTTGATGACTTATTCCAGAAAATCAAGTGGGGACACTAACAAATCTGGACATGACCTAGATAAAAATTAAACAAGCTTCTTCTTCGCAAGCCTTATGTCCGCGTCTATGATCGTTTTGCGCCCAGCGTGTCGCGCCATTGTAGCAGCCTCTGCAGAAAGTTCGATAGCAACGCCTTCAAGCACTTTGGCAAACTCGTCGACAGCGTCCTTGCCTACGCGCCCGCCACCGATTTTACGCAAAATTCTTTCGCACGCGGCGTGTGGCAGTTCCGTCATAACAAATTTTGGAGTTTTCATAATTTAAATATCTTAAAAAGGAAAACATCATGACCGCATTGGCAGCAACAATTACATGCAGGACGAATCTGGATATAGATCCTTACCAGTCTTTTTTCCCGGCGGTTTGAATCGTGGGAGGATGTCACATTTCTGGAAAATGAATTGTGAGTAGATTTTTTACAAAAGGTATTTGATATGAAGAAAAGGATACTCGTTTTGTGCGTTGACCGCGACGACGATGTTGGCCGCAAAACCTCTTTCAAGGGCCCGGTTATTGGTAGAAAGGACAATGTGTCCCTGGCAACAGAACTCGGATTAAACGATCCGGAAGACTCTGACACAAACGCGATTTTCGAAGCGGTAAAAGTGCACGACGAACTGTCGAAAGCATCCGACATAGAAGTTGCCACGATAACCGGCCACAAGGAAGAGGGTCTCAGGGCCGACCGGGAAATAATCAAACAGCTCGATAAAATCCTCGAAAAATTCAAACCCGACGGAATTGTGGTCGTAAGCGACGGGGCAAGCGACGAGTACATAATGCCGCTTCTGTCGTCGAAGGCGAGCATCATATCGGTGCGCCGCGTTGTAATCAGACAGAGCGAGCGTTATGAAGGCCTTTATTTCGCACTCCAGAATTTCATCAGGCATTCTCTGGATAATCCGCGCTTGGCTCGTGTGGTCTTTGGTTTACCGGCCATAGCACTGATACTGTTCTCGTTGTTTGATGTGGTTGCCTGGCGCTTCGTTATCGGCGTAGTAGGAACGTTCATGTTTGTCAAGGGCTTTGGCCTTGAAGGCTTGGTTGCAGGCTCCATCAAAGAGCTTAGCACGTCTCTCAGGACAAAGAAAACCGCCTTTTTCCTGTACATAGCAGCTATCGCGATAGGTTTGATAGCCGTGTTGCGCGGCTACGAAGCTGTCGTGGCATCAGGATCGGAAATCTGGTACAAAACAGTGGGTACGTTCGCCTACAACTCGGTGTACATATTCTTCCTTTCCGAAGTTATCCTGGTCGTAGGATGGCTAATCAGCCACCCGAATAATTACAGGCAGGCCGTTAACCTCATAATCCTGGGCTTTTCACTGAACTTCCTTCTTTACAGCGCCTCTGAAGTGTTTATTTTGCCAAGTAAAGGTTTGCTAACATTTTTCCTTGCCATTATCCTAGGCTTCCTAGTAATAATCACAACATTTGCGTTAGAATCAAAAGGTAGGTCAGAATAACATCATTTATAACAAAGATAAAGTAAAAAATAGTATTAAAAGAAGCTTATAATTATTATATTATATAAAATATAATTAAAATTATTTAAGTCCAAAAAACCAAGTAATTGTATTCACGCAGGAGATGTGAGAGTTTGGCGGAAAACGAAGAAAATAACATCCTAGAAGGCTTGTTTTTACACGAAAAGCCAGCTAGATTACTTATCTCGGCAAAAACTCCGAAGTACGCGACTCAATTGGCAAAAGAAGTCGATTGCACGTTCTCCCACACTGTAAAGCTTCTAGAGCAGTTTCGCAAAATGGGCTTAGTTGTCTTCAAAAAAACCGGGCGCATTAAAATGGTTTCCCTCACAGACGACGGCCAAGAAATCGCAAACTACCTCGAAGGCCTTGTAACTAAGATAACCAACCTGGAAAAGGCGCAAAAAAATAAGGAAAATCCACAATAATCGTGACATGCTTGTTTTGGCATGGTTTACCACGTAATCGTGCTGCTTCGAAAGTCGTTTTGGGGTAGTTTATATATATTCCGGGATTTTTCCTCAAATATCACCAAATCGGCGATTTTCGCCAAAAACAACGGGCAGAATGCAAACAACATATATAAGTCATTCGAGATAATTCTATTATGCAGAAAATCTCCATTTCCGATTTACCAACACCAAAAACCAAGGACCCAAGGCTTGTTTGCAACTGGTTATTGAACTCTTTAGGCCTCATAAACCGCGACGAACAGGGCGATAAAATGACTGATATATTCATGTTTCTGGCTGGTAAATCCCAGGCAAAAGACCAAAACGCGCCAAGCAAAGCAGCCAAAATAGAGGAAATACAGGCGCATACCGGTTTACCGAGATCAACATGTTACAAATACATAGGCCGTTTAATTGACTCCGGTCTGGTAAAAAAGATCGCAGCTAACGAATATGCGCTATCAGAAGGAGAAATAGCCCGCATTATCCAAAATATACGAAAAGATACCGATAAAGTGCTGGAAAAACTCCAGGATCGCACCGCGCAGTTGGATAAGGAGATGCAGTTTGTATGAACACTCACGGGTGCTGCAAAAATTCGTCCTCCATAACAAACAAGTATTCTACAAAACAACCTTTTAAAAATACGGAGATTATTACAAATATAAAAAACTATATACCAAACAGAATAATAAATAAAATATATTTTAAAGTAAATATGTGTTATTTACAAAGTGAGAGTTAGAGTTTACAAAACAACAACCACTGTAAAGTAGTAATAATACTTTATTAATAAGCCTTTAAGACTGATAATTAGTTGAATATGTCCGCACGTAACCTATTGGAAAAAGAAAGGTTTCTGTACATCAACAAAGAGCACGGCTTTGTAGTCCCGGCGTTCGCTTCTTTTTGCGCATCTCTGGGCCAGCATTTGATAGATGAACTTTACCTGAAAGAGCAAGGCACAGGGCTTTACCTTAAGGCCAGCAAATACAGATCCCGCGATATTCCAAGTCGGATCGATTTTACCTATAAGCCTCAATCTTTGGTTTTCATAAGCAATGGAAACCCAACCGACCCAGAAAGCGAAAGCTGTCTTTATTTAAGAGGAAACGAACAGAAAATAGAAGAGTTTCTCGCATTGCACGCAAATATAAAGCCAGGCGCATTCCGTGTCTCCAGCCGGAATGAGATGAACGAGCTTCTGTCAAGGCTGGAAGGGAAAAAGATTAAGAGCGCAATAATAGACCCTGCAATAGGAGGCGAAATTTACGCTGGTTTGTTAAATGGCAGTTACATTTTTTCAGCCGGCTTAATACCTGTCAATACCGAAGACACAGAGCTGGACATTTGTATGGACGATAACCTAGTGAGCGTGACAACGACATCACCCAAAGACGGAATCGTAAAGTATTTGCCTAGAGAAATCGACAGATGATCGACACTTCGATTTTATGCTTTAGTTGTCGTCAATTGTCGGAAGAAATCGACACAATAACCACCAAAAAATGCCAAAATTGGATCAAAAAACCAGCTGGAAGCGATAACTGTCGCTTATACAGTATGGGATGTGTGAGACTTCCAAACTTGTTAAGATCATATAATAATATGCCAATCAGATTAAACCACGGCCAAGGATAGCAGGCGATGAATAGCCAGCATCTTAGAAGATTTAAGATAATTTCGTCTATAATAGAGTGTTAATCACCAGTCCATCGTTTTCTCAACAACGCCGTCAATCTTCGCCTCGCCGGAATCCAGCATCTTTTTAACAAATTCGTAAACGCTTTGAGGAACCAGGTGATCCCAGCTGCCGCGCAATCTTATAATATTCCTTATTCTTGTAGCGTTGTATTTTTCCGGCTCAAGAAAATCCGGCAATACAATTTCGTAATCCGCTTCAAGGCATTTTCTTGTCCAATCGTTTCCAGTAACAACAACATCGAAATCGTATTTCTTGATCTCTTCAGCCCATTTTTCGTCGTCGGGAATGTCGGGAATTCCTATGATCTTACATTTATCCAGCAGGCCTTCCTTTTCCAAAACCTCTGTTGTCATTTGCTTTCGTTCGGGAAAAGAAAACGGATTGCTTCTTTGGCGCGATGCGTTCGAGCTTCCGACTGCTATCAATACGGAATCATATTTTTCAAGAATCTTCTTTATCGCGTGTAAATGGCCTTTATGCATGGGCTGCAGGCGGCAGACGAATAGCGCAATCATAAAAGACAAATTTAAATCTATGGTATAAATATCAACATATGCACTACGGACCGAAGCTCCTCTATGAAAGCAGAGAGCACCGTATTGTTGTGTCGTCGTTTATGAATTTTTGCCAGGGGTTGCGAGGGCGCACAATAAGCGAATTGTACGTTAAACCTGACGGTTCCGGGCTGTTCCTGCGGGCCGGAAATAAGTCTGCGGATTTCCTTTATTCCGGCAGGGCGTTTAATTTGCTGGGCATGGAAAAAGCAGCAGGAGACGAGGTATATGTATATCTGGAAGGCAGGGAACCGCAGATAGAGGAATTTCTGTCAGCCCACAAAAACGGCAGGAACAGGGTAATGAAAACAGATTTGTCAGGAATAAACTCACTGCTTCACCGCATGGCCGGGTCAGAGATTATCAATGCAATAATAGACCCCGGGAAAGGCGACTCTGTGTATGCAGGGCCCCTGCACGGCAACACCGTGTTTTCCTCCGGCGCCATACCTATTAACACATACGGCATGGCAACCTGCCTGTTTATGGACGACGATTCCCTGCTCGGAATAAGAACCGTTTCAGTGCCGCAGGGAATTGTGGACTACGCAGCGACAAAGAACGTCTACTAAACAGTTTACCCTATGTAGCTGCTCTGCCCTTCAATGTCGCTCTCGCCACCTTTTCCATCCTTGCTCTTTTCAGAACCTTTTTTCGGCGCCACAATAGGAACCTGCAACGGCGGCGGCAGCTGCATGTCGTCCGACAAAACAAGCGCTTTCAGCAAACCCTTCCTAAAAATCATGTTGTAAACCTCTATCATCATTTCCTGCGGCAGCGATTTGTTCTTGGCCCACGTCTTTGCGCCGACACGCTCGCCTTCTTCCAGGAAAAGGATTTCGCCCGCTATTTTTATCATGGCGATATCAGGCTTGTATTCCACATTAAAATTGAAATTGATTGTCAGAACCTTCCCATTGTTGCCTAGGGTGGGCAGTTCTTTTTCCTCCACGGAAACTATGGCCGGCACCGATTCAACCTTGAAGCCCGGGGTCGGGTTGTTTTTGCGAACAGCATCTATCTTTGTTATCTGCATCCCGATTACTGGCATAACATCACGAAAAACATTGGCCGTAGGAGCATTTAAGCTTTGATCCGCATCAGAGGCCGCCACATAAATCCTCGCTGATAGGAAAAGAGACATGTGCTATTGGTATGCACATGTTTCTAGCTAACCTGAAACATGCCGTAAAGCTGGAAGCATAGGTTGTTAGAAACATACCGATACAGTATACGGTATGTTTCAGTTTATAGCGGTATGTTTTTATCTAACATCCACAACCGCAGCCGCAACATCCGTTTTTCTTTCCTGCAGTCTTCTTCGCCGCAGTTGTTTTCTTAGTCACCATAAAATCACTGAAGTTAGTTGTGCAGGAAAGTTAATAAGCGTTTGCAACAAAGAACAACCGGAAGGATTAAACTATCCTTGTGCCCCTGAAATTGTCGCCCAGGATGGCCTTTTCCATATTCTTCACATCAGCACCGTTTACTATTACCGTTGAAAAGCGTGCCCTGTGAATTATCATCGACGCAACAAGGTCTATAACAGAATACTGTTTAGCCCGCATTTTTGTTTTCGATATGATTTCCACAAGTTCGTCCTTGCTCAATTTTTCATATTTCACCGCATTTGGGTTTTTATCCGGATCATCAGAATAAATGAAATCCACGTCTTTCGCAACAACCAGGCGCGACGCGTCAAGATATTCCGCAACCTCGGCTGCGACAGCATCAGTCGATTGGCCCGGCACAAGCCCGCCAAGCACAACGACCTTTCTTGTAGCTTCCGCCGATGTCAGTTCCTCAAATGTTTTGCACGGCTCCCTGTATGCTATGTGACCCAAAGACGAGATGAAAAGTCTTGCGTTTAGTCGTGACGTATCTATGCCAATCAGGTCGAAATAGGATTCGTTGGTTCCAATCTCTCTCGCAGCTTCGACATACATCCTGTTAACAGACCCGCCTCCAATGATAACAATGAATTGATAATCTTTATCCAGCCTTTTTATCATTTCAGCGATTTCTTTCATGTGTTTGGTGTTGGGACCTTTGTCGAACAAAAAAGAACCGCCGAGCTTGATAACGATTTTTTTCTTGTCCATGCAGACCAATTCTGATTATGGTTTGGGATTAATAAGTCTTCGTTTACCTGTCGCCTGAGCAAAGAGAAAGATTACCTAGCAAGCTATACCAACAAACAATGGCAGAGGCCCAGATACCATTATTGGTTTCCATGTACAGGGACTTAATTTTAGAATCACCCTTTTTTGAGGGCGTGGAGCGCTATGTAACGGGTCACAGATAAAAATCAAAATAACAAATCATTATACTGTTGAATTATATCGGTTAAACACTTCGCTGGCACTTAAAGTACTATTGTAAATCCTTACCTCGTCAATCTTTCCTAAAAATGTGCCAAAATTAAACTGGCTGTGACGGCCAATCCACAGGTTTGTGTTGGTGTTCGTAATATCAGCGGTATTATTGCTGACTTCGACCAAGGTCCCGTTAATGTAGAGCTTATGTACATCATTCGAATTATCAAATGTATAAACTACGTGGTACCACTTATCGATATTGCCTGAACTGTAAAAATTGAAAGCTTTGTGTTTTAAGGGTACATCCCCCACAGTAGCTGCAAGATAGCCATCGGTGTTAATACGGAAGTCATATTCGTTGTTATTCTTGCTAAGAATGATCGAGTCATTCCCTGTGTTATTACCCGGGAAAATCCATGCTTCAAGGCTTAAATTAACCGGAGGGTTAAAATCTTGGACTTCAACAAGATCGTTATTCCCGTCAAAACTCAAGGAATGGTTGACTTTTCCAGTAGTCCATACAGGACCATTATGCAACATACCGTTTCTTCCATTACCAGAAGAATCAGCCGCACTAACACCTGAATTTTCATCAAACTTCCAATAACCCATCAAACTTGAATCAGGACTAGAAGATAAGGCCAACCCGGCCAATAACAACAATGTCACCATAAGCTGCAATACAACAGCAAAAATTTTTTTCATCGTACTACATAATTTAAATGTTAAATATTAAAAGCTTTTTTATGCGGTGTAATTAGTGGGTTAATTAGCCCCGGGCGGATTCGAACCGCCGTCCCCAGGTTACTCCATTTTTACTCCAGAGCCTGATGTGCTTTGTCGTGATCTTGAAATCACTTTGGCCGCTGCACTACGGGGCTATTTCTAGACAGTATAAACCGGTCCAGCTTTTTATTCTTTTCTCCTACAAACCCTATGCCTTTATGAAATTTAGAAACCTGATTAAAACCATTCAGGTACAAACCGAATAACTTATTTCCACCTTTCCTTTTCCAAGTATAAGTCCTTGGGATTAAACCCAAATCTTTGAAGTATTTTTTTATACCAATTAAGAAACTTTTAGTGGCGGAATCAACGCCGACCCGAGATAATTTTTATATAATGTAAATTTACCGTCAGTTGAAAACACACCCTTTAAAAAATGTTTTGATAGCATCTTAGAGTGCGAAACCTGCCCACAGCAAACCTAGAAATAGTGCAAATTTATGATTTATTGTCGGAGGCGTCCTAATTCTGTGACCAGAACCTTTTAAGTATGACACATTTTCCCTCTTGTCAAACAACGGTTTTATCCCTTTAACGAGGTTACATCTATCATAGAATTCTTTTCATTTACAAGCATTTAAAGTTATGACTAGACGACGGGGCTATTCTAATTGACGCATAAGCCGGTATACGTAATAGTCGGCTACCAAAACAAACCGCAGCAACTTCTTTTTATTCCTTTATAAAAATGCGAGCGGGAAAATCCACACCTTTAATAATTTCCTATGAAGCGAACCGTATCGGAACGCCACCAGTTATCATAGTTCAGCATCTGTTTTTAGCATGATATTCCGGATGTATGAATATATCAAAGTCGCAGAATAAAAGATGTCTGATAAGACTGTGCTTTTTGTTGGCACACACCCTGATGATATAGAAATCGGTTGCGGAGGAACTATTCAGGTTTTTCGGTCTAACGGTATAGATACTGTTGGTCTGATTATTACTACAGGGCACGACAGAGAAGATGCAAGGAGAAGAGACGCAGTATTGAAATCTTCAGATTTATTGGGCTATACGCCAGAGTTCGGAAACATTCTTTCTATAGATTTGACAGACATACTTGTAGAAGATGCTGTAGCAAAACTTATTGGGAAATATCACCCCATTGCCGTTTTTGGTCATTCGAGGAAAGACAGCCACCGTAGCCATAAAATAGTGTCTGATGGCACAGATTCTGCTGCACGGTACGTTAGAAATAGACTGCATTATGCAGGCCCGGAAGGAGAATATGAATTCAGCCCTAACGTGTTTTTCACCTTCACAGAAAAAGAATTCAATGGAAAATTAAAAGCTCTAAAAATACACCAAACAGCTTATGGCGATGCAAGATATTTCCACGAGAATTATTTGACCCAGAATAGTTGGTTAGGACAAAGAGTATTGCAATATACCCAGAGAGAAAACGCACCTTATGTTTTAGAGCATGGCGATAGACACATTCCTTACGCGGAAGGTTTTGAGGCTAGACATATTGTTAATCCTGCTCTTAGCGACAGCCTGTTTTTTGATTCAGAGATGCGAGAACTTGCAAAAACCGTTGGTGGGACAGACATTTGATATCCGAAGCAACATTCCAAATGTTGCATTATCATAGAAAATTAGGCAACAACTTCTTTTAGGCGCACACGCTCTAAAACCCAATACAAGAACTAAGGCTGTAATTTGTTACCTTGGTTTAACAACAGGCTGCCACGGCTGGCGTTTGCCGTAATTCTGGCGATAATACCACACCAGCCCTGCTAGGATAAGAACAACAGCGACCACGAAAACAAGGTTTATCTTTTCCCCGCTGCCCAAGGTGGTTGTTGTCGTTGGCGGTAGCGTCGTGGTCGGCGGCACGTAAACCTGCGTTGATTCGGCCAATATCGTAGGTGCCGCATACTCGTTGGCCAATGTGAAGACTCTCTCATTGACACTATAAGTTATTTTCTTCTCTTCGCCGGGCGTCACAGTCTTGTAAATAAATATATATTCAGGGTCCGGGTTTGTCACATTAACAACTGCGCCAGGCGCAGTCACAGTTATCTTAGACGCCTTGTCAGCCAAAGATTTCGGAACAATGTCCTTTATTATGAAATTGTTCACCTGTTCTGTGCCGTTGAATTTTATACTCAGTGTAACTGTTGACTTCTGGTTTGTTACATCAACATCTATCGTCCTGTTCGCCGCAGTGTTCTTCTGCACTTTTTCTGTTGTCGCTGCCACAACAGCCTTTATCTCGGCCGAAAGTTCTTTACCCAGCGCTATGCGCAAACCGGTTTGAAGCTCTTCTTTGCTGTCTATCAGGGATTTTATCTCCTCATTCTTTCTCTGCACGATCTCTTTTACAACATTTTGTATTTCATGGCCTGGCGGACCCTTGATCGTGCTTGTCGTTGTCGTGGTCGTAGTTGTCGTAGTTCCGCCGCCGGGCGAGCCGCCTGTTGTTGTCGTCGTAGCGGTTGACGCTGTTGTAGTCGTGCCTTTTGTCAGCGTCCAGACTTTTGATTGTGTCGTGTCACCAAGCCTGATTATCGCATGCCCGGCGCCTGTGAACGAACCTATCGTTATGTTCCATGTTACAGATTTCGTTTCCCCTGCGGTAAGCGTTATTGTTTGAACAGCCGCTGCACTGCCCAATGATGCGTTAACCACAAACGTGTTTGATTTGTTCTGGTATAGCGTTAAGTTTCTTGTCTGCGACGAACCCAACGAATTCTGTACGTTAATTGACATTCCGGTGTTGTTGCCTTCGTAAACAGTTGAGATGGGGTCTTCGATAATTTCCATGGTCAGGCTTGACGGGTTCACGTATTCAATCGTAGCTGTGCCGCTGCTTGAGCTTGCGCCGCCAGAGTCGACAACAGTTACGGAAAAAGAGTAGGTGTTTGTTGTGGAAGAACTTATAGTGAATGTTTTTGTGGTTCCTGACGTGCCAACTGTGAAAGGCGTATCAACGCTGCTTATAGTCAGGCCGGACGGTGAGGATGAAACGGAAAACGAGTTAATAGTCGCGGATCCGGAATCCGTGGACATCGTGACGCTCACGGTTCGCGTGGTTCCTGTATCAACCGTGGTTGTGTCATAGGAAGGATCGTTTACAGTAACCGCGGCAAACGCTGCAGAAACCATCATTATGCTCGAAAGAGCCCAGAACAATGCAATCTTGAAAGTTTTCATCATTTAATCACTATCCGAAGACCTTTCTTCCCCCGCTCAAAAACTCTATCGGTCCGGCAAACATCTCTTCCTGCACACCTGTAGACTGGCCTGCTGTGTTCAACTCTGTGGCCGTTCCTACTATTTCGCTCCTTCCAGCAGACCACGACCCGCTCTGTGGAAGTATTTCAGTTAGCAGACAGCCGTCATAAATTGACACCGACGTTTCATTTGGCAGGTTTATCGCGTCACCGTGTGTTAAGTTATACACGGTTATGTTCGCTGTTTGTGATGAAGATAATTTACCCTGCATCCAGTTATTGTACTTTAACGCGAACGACGCATTCTTTGCCTGGTTCGAGAATGTCGACGCACAAACCCTGATTCCGTGCGGTTGTGTCGTTGATGAAACAGTCGCCCATGGTATCGAAGGCGAAGACTCATAGAAGTTCAATATGGCGTGCGTGTTGTTTATGTACCAGTCCGTGAGGCCGAGCGTTATGAACGAGCCGAAGCTTAGCGACTTGCCGCTGTCCGACGAAGAAACGGACATTGTCGGGTAGTTGAACGCAACGCCTGAAAGGCCTGCCCCGCACCCGTTTGCAAGTTCATTGGTCGATTGGCTTCTTGCTCCTGTGCTCGCAGCGCACGCGCCGGAATTGGAGAACACGTTGTCATCGTCCATGTACAAAGTTGTCAAATTGCCGCGCGTATAGTTTACAGCGTTGGCACTCGTGAGGTCATGAACTGTCGCGTTTGTGATTACGAAATAGAACGTCGAGATCAAACCGTCCCTTACAAGTTGGTCGCTCGCAGTCTCAGTGAACGAGCCGTTGAAGAATAATACAGGCGAATACGAGTTTGTAAATCCTGACGTTGCGTTTGCGCCAACAGTTGCATTGAACGTTGTAATATTAGCCCTCAAAATTATTCTCTTCGAAGTGTTCGGCGCCAATTGGACAAATGTGCTCACCGCATTAAACGAGCGCACATTGAAATTTATCGAATTCTTGAACGTTGATTTCTCGGCTGGCGTCGAGTTAACTTTCCAGAACGCCATGAACCTGCCGTTCTTTGTGACGTTTAACGGTATGAATACGAGTCCGTCGGCATTTGTCGCGTTGCCTATAAAGTCTGTCCAATTTCCACCGCTGGCGTTTATCGCATAATCGAACGGGCTCTGAGGTAACTTACTTTTAATGCCAAAGCCTTCTGTGTTCATCTCCGCAACCTCGGTTATGTTGAACCAGTGGCTCGGTAGTCTTGTCGCTGTCGAAGCCTGCCCGTCGCTTCCGCGGAACGCAACCATAGGTATCCATATCTGCTCGCGTATCTTGTGGCTTCCGCCGAACGCGAAATTGGTGCTCACGGTTCCCTGTCCGCCCTGGCCGCCAGTCGACAGTGTTGTGACATTAACAAATCTGACAAACGGAGCGCCGTCGATAGTCCACAGGTATGTCTTGAATCCGCCTCCAGCAAGGGCTATTTTCTGTGTGGGCAACAACCTCATCGTTTGGTTCAGCGTCAACCCGGCCGCGGTTCTGTTACCAAGGAATACGAATGAATGAGTGTCGTTTCCGACGACCATGACATTAATGCCCGTATAGTTTGTCGAAGGCTGGTTCCTGTCGTTTGTTGTGTCCAGCGTTGGACCGGTGCACACAAGTGTGTTGAAACCGTTGGCTCTGCTCAAACCCAGGTATGTGTTGTTTATCTGTGTCCAGTTAGCCAAATTCCATCCGTCGGTTATGCCACGCGCATCGTTCGAGCCGTCATACCAGCCTTGGTCATAAAATGGTACAGGCGAGCAATGTCCACTCGGAGCAGTCCATTGTTCGACCGGCGCCATGCCCACAGTAAGGCCTTTCACAGACAAGAAAATAAAGTCCTCGCTGGTTTCAGTGGATGATGTCAGGTTGTTCGTTGCCGTAATAATGCCGCCGTATTCGCCTGCTTTCAAACTCGCCGGGAGTGAAAAGTTGAACGATATATTTTCAATTCCGCTTAATAAATTGTAAGCTGGTGTTCCATTAATCCACTCCACCCTTGTGGCATTGTATTTTTTACCGCTCTCGAAATCCAGCAATTCGACTATTATTCTGGTGATGTTTACAGGGCCTGTGGCAGGCGGCAAATCCGCAAATAACCTGGTTCCGTTAATCCAATCGCCTGGTTGGTATGTGTTTTGGGAATTCACGGGGTTCATCCACCAGTCTGTCCACATGTCAAACGCTGCTATCTTGAAACCGGAGTTGGACGAAGTGCCACAGCCGCCCGAATAACCTTTAGTCGCCAACGACGCGTTGTCGCAAACCTTTATCCTAAGCTCGAAGAAGCCGTTTGGCCACTTTGTTAATTGTTTTCCAGCCGAGCTGAAGTATGACGGATGAATATACAGTGTTCCATTAACTTGCCCGCTGCTGTTTGTCAGGTTAACAATAACAGGGTTTATCGCAGTCAGAACCGTAGCTCCGGTGGACGGGTTGAAATTAATCAGCGACGCAACGCTCATGTTGCCGCCAACCACAACACGCGACGAATTGGCGGTGTATGATGGGTTTTGCATGACTATAGTTATATTTGAAGTAGGCGAGAACGAAAATCTCTGCTGACCCAGGCTGTTGTACGCGCTAGGGCTCATGGACATACTTTCGCACACAAATCCGGCAGGCACCTGGTCTGTTTTATCCTGGAATGACACGTTGAAAAGCATGAAGTGGAAACCTGAATATGTGCAAGCGTTTGAGAACGTTACATTGATCTTTGCCTGGCCGGACGAATCCGTAAGACCTTTGGTCACAGTTAGGCACGATGTCACATCAGAGCCTGTTATTTCGTCCTTCGCAGACAAGATAGAAACGAAAGACACAGAACTTGCCGGCATAAAGGTTTTTGCGTCGAAAACCATGACATTAAATTCCGTTGTCCCGGAGCAGTCTATTGACATGCCGCCTCCTTTCCCGCCTTCGTGACCGCCCGTATCACCGCCCTCGAATCTTGTTCCCGAAGGCGTCCCGAACCCCATAAGATATTTACCAAGGTAGAAAGCATCAGCTGTGATGTTTGTTTCACCAACCACGGTTGCCATTACTGTTATCATCTGCGGCCCTGCAACATTTGGTATCGGACCGCCTGACAAATATGGAACCCCGTCATCAGACTGCGCAGCGGTTACAAACGTAAAATTGCTTTCCAAACCTGAAATTTCCGAGCTTCCGCTGCCTGAAAGCGACATTATCGTTATCTTTTTCACCCAGGCGTATGTGATATTTCCGCCCTGCATATTCTCGCCGCTGCTTATGTTGAACGCTGTTAATTTGAACGTTGTGTTTGATCCGGGCAGCAAAAGCGCCTGGAAACCGCCTTCGCCGAACTCGGACGACGGCTCAACAGACAGACCGTTTTTCTGGATGTTGAAGTAGCCCTGCGCAACGGCGTTGGTGTTGTCATCAGCCGAGACATTTAATTTGATGCCGAACAAACCGGCATAATTCGAGGTCAGTTTTAATTCCATACCACACACAGAAGTGCCCGTATGGACAGTGGGCGTGTAAGTCAGGTTTCCGGCCAGTATAGTGGAATTTATTGATGTCTGGTTATTCGCAAAGTAAACGTCCAAAAGATGGAAACTGGTAACATTACAGTTGTACAAAGGCCCGCTTGCCAAAATTTCCCCACTGCTTACGTTAGTTGGAATTATTGTCAGAGAAACGTTTTCGCCGGGCGGGAACAGTTTTTTGCCTGCGAATTCGCGGAAGAACGAGGCGGTTTCGCGGTTCACAATCGACGCTGTTAAAGTCCTTGTCGAGAAGCTTCCTGACGTATCCTGTCCGCCGGATTTGATATTTACCTTGTACGTGCCTGTCGTGCTAGCGGTATAATTGTACTGGAACCTGCCGTCAGAGTACGTTGAACCCGAGGAACTCGTTATCAGCCCGTTCGGATCTGTTAACTCTATTGTAGTCGCAGAACTGGAAATCGGAGTGCCGTTCGTGTATGTTAATCTTGATTCAATTGTCACGGCGCTTCCGGGCGCGAACGCGTTTTTGTTCGTTCCGGTGTTGTCCTTTGTCGTAACGGAAAGCGTGTATCTGGCAACGCCGAAGAATATGAAGCCCGCGTTGCCTTCGACGGCCAGTATGTAATCAATGGCGTCTGCATTTGACGGTATGGAAAAGTTCATCAGCGTTTCGCCGGCACTGTTGGTTTTTGATGAATTAACACCCCAGCCTGTGAACGGGCCGTCAGCAGCGAATATGCTGCCGTTTATCACCTCATTTTGCAGCGCCCCGCCAGACCAGTTTTTAGCTATTATCTTGGCTGTGATAAACCCTCCCGGCGAGAACGGCGGAACCGAGCCCACAAATTCAATTGTGGCCGAGGACGTGTTCGTGACCCGGAATTTCACAGTCCTTACCAGTTTCGTAGTTCCGTTTGAAACCGTAAGCGTCAGTGTGGGAGGCCCCCAGATGCCCGAAGCGTTCACGCTTACGTTGAACGAGGCGTTTACAGGAGCGGAAGCAACACCATAGCCGGTTGTGGTGTGGGCAAAATTGTTGTTCGACAGCGAAACGTTAATAACCCAGTTGCCTCCAGTCAGGTTTTCCGGCGTGCTGTTGAGTATGTTGCCTCTGACAGTAACGTTTCCGCTGTACGAAGTGGTGAAATTGGAAACAAAATCAACCGTAAACGCTTCGGAGTAAGCGGGCAAGAAAGACAAACCTAACAAAACCACAGCCGCAAATACAATACTATGCTTGATTACAGGCCTACTCAACAAACGCCAACCCATTTAAACCTAATTTATATTAAAGAACTGTGCATTCGTTACTTATAAATATTATGTTGGTGAAAAAAGCCGACGGATCGCTGGAAGACTTCGACGGTAAAAAAATAATCAAGACATGCCTGCGCGCAGGCCTGGGAAAGGAAGAATCTGAAATTGTAGTGCAGCACGTAACCAGCAAAGCCTACGATAAAATACCCACGAACGTTTTGTTGAAGATTATTTTGAAAGAGATACGCAAACACAGCAAACCCGCATCAATGAAATACAACCTGCGCGCCTCTCTGGCAGCGTTGAGCCCGGAAGGCGTTTTCTTCGAACTGTACATAAAAAAACTTCTGGAAGAGTACGGCTACAAAGTCAGGCATGCACAGATAGTAAAAGGAAACTGCAGCGAGCATGAAATAGACCTGATTGCGGAAAAGGACGGCAAAAAGACAATGGTCGAATGCAAGCATCACAGGAACCACCACAACTTCGCCGGGCTGGGCGAAGCCATGGTAACGTGGGCAGCGTTCGAAGATGCAAAAAACAAAAACAATTTTTCGGAAGCGTGGTTGGTGTGCAACACAAAAATATCCGCCCACGCCGCAAAATACGCGCAGTGCAAAAACGTTAGATTGTTATGCTGGGGCAACAAACTGAACGACATGATAGAAAAAAGGAAATTATACCCGGTTACGATACTCGAAAGCATGAAAGGCAATTCAGTCGAAAAGGCGTTCGACTGCGGCATAGCCACGATAAAGGACGTTATAAAATCGGATCCTGACACGCTGAGAAAAATATTCGGAGAAAATTACCGGAAAGCGCTGGAAGAGGCAAACGCGGTTACGGCATCATAGTTTCTCATAGAACCTGCCGTAAAAAATCAGGTCAGCCGCCAGCAAAACAAATCCCGCAACGCGCATCTCAAAAGAACCAAACATTATCATGTACAACGCAATTAACGCAACAACAAAAGTTGCAAACAAATGGGGCTTGCTTGCGCCGTCAATGGACATAAAACTGTTTTATTTACGTCAAATAAAAACCCATCCGCCTGTCCCGTCTCTTCGCGCAAACGGTTAGCTTTTTATCCGGGACTTTATATTCTTGGTTGTATGGCAGTCGCAAAAAGCAACCTCGCAATCGCAGCTTTCACGGGCCTTACCATGTTGGTATCCGTGCTCGGTTTCGCTTTTTTGCAGGGTTCGCCCCAGGCAAACCGGCCGGAAGAAAAACTGCCCGACAGTTATATTATCAATTATACCCTGACGCAGTCGCAGCGCCAGACGCTCGCTAACCGCGGCAAGACGCTGATAGACCTTGTTTACGACCCGCAAAACTGCACAAACTGCGGTTTTATCAAAGCGTCTTTGGAGGGTATTGCGCACCAGTTCAGCGACCAAATACTGCTTTCGGAGATAGAAGTTTCCAGGTCGGATTACGTCGACCTGCCCCGCGTGTTCATGGCCAGCCAGATAAACGCGTGGTCGAAAAAAGGCGCCGGCATAACGGCCGCAGAATTGGAACAGGCTTTCTGTTCGGTGGTATTATACCCGCCGCTTGGTTGTGCAATAAAGCCGCAGCCCGGGAATAATACAAACAGATCTCAGTGACGCTCTATGTCGAATGTCCTTAACAAAATTTTAAATGTACTCGTTTTCCTGTTACCTACGATCCTTTCGATATCACAGATTCTGAACATAGGAACATCGCAAAGTCTGATAATCTTGGGTGTCATAATTTTACTCGTGGTAATATACTTCTCCATAGACTACGTTAAAGGGCTTTCTTTCAAGGTGAACAAAACATCGGAAAGGATTAAAGACATGGAAGAGAGAATTAATTATATGGAAAAGATCCACGATCTTGATAAAAGGGTGGCGATGTTGGAAAAAAGACGGAAGAAAGGCGAGATAGACCCCAAGACAGTGATATTATTCCTTCTGTTAATCTTACTGATTCTATACTTAAGATCGATAGGCCAACTATAAAGTGATTAAATGAACATATCCGAACTTGCCTCCGGGATGAAAGACGTTTCGCTCACGGCAAAAGTGGCCGAGAAAAACGAGCCGCGCGAAGTCCAGACGCGTTTCGGCAGGCGCCTTGTCGCTGATGTGATGGTCAAGGATAAAACAGGCTCTATAAAACTTTCTTTGTGGGAAAAGCAAATCGACGCTGTCAAGGAAGGCGACGAAGTGGAAATCGCCGGTGCGTACGTTACCGAGTGGCGCGGCTCGCTCCAGTTGTCCATACCGAAAACCGGCAAATTGACAGTAGTGGACAAGACAAATCAGGGATGAGTTCGAGTTTCGAAAAGGAAATATCACAACTGCCGTCTAATTACTAAAACCCGGCCTCGGCAAACACGCTTCTTACCTTTGCGAGGTCGCCGCGGCCCTGTCCGAATGAAACGGACCCGCCGCCGGATCCGCCGCATTTCTGGCATATATCAGAAATAATCTGGCCCACGTTTTCTTCGTTCTCGTCGCCGCGCTTGCCGACAATATCGCCGTTCACGTTGGCCAAAACAACCAGCAGTTTTGGATGGTCCGCCGCCATGGCCTGCGCCACCTCGATCAATTGTTCGCGGTTGTAGGGCAGTATGTGGAATAATTTGTCGCCGCGTATTTTGCCGCGCAAATTCTCAGCTTTCAAAAACGCCAATTCGGATTTTAACTTTTCAATCGCCTTGTCCTTCTCTTTCCATTCTTCGAAGAACCTCTGTGCCGTTGACGGTAAATGGTCAACAGACACGCTGAAAACTTCCGCGACCTTTTTCAGTATTTCCTCTTTTCTTTTCAGGTCTTCCCACGCCTTTGAGCCCGCCGCAAATTCCAACCGAACCAACCCGTCCTGAATCCTTTCTGTTTTGAGAATTTTAATAGCTTTAACCTCTCCAGTCGAATCGCAGTGCGTGCCTCCGCACGCTTCGACGTCGTAGCCTGGTATTTCAACAATACGGATGTTCGTGCTTGGCACAGCCCCGCCCTGGTATATCATAGATCCGTACGCACGTTCCGCATCAGAGCGCGTCATAACCGTCTTGTTTACGTGTATTTTGTCCGCCACAATCCTGTTCGCAACCTCCTCGATCCTGTTTACCTCTTCGTCAGTCAATGATTTGTAGTGGGTTATATCAAGCCTGGCTTTTTGGACAACCTTTTCCGCTCCGGCCTGGTTTACGTGGTTGCCTAAGACCATGCGCGCCGCGGCGTTGACGATGTGCGTTGCCGTGTGGTTCTTCATCAACTGTTCGCGGCGTTCCCAATCAATGCTGCCCTTCACAGCCTTAGCACCTTTGTATTTTCCATCGATTGTGTGTACAATGACATTGTTGTATTTTTCAACTTTCACAACATCAAAACCATTGATCCTGCCCAAATCGTGTATTTGTCCGCCCGCCGTGGGATAAAACCCTGTGCGGTCCAGAACAACATGTTTCCCGTCAAATATTTTCAATATTCTTGCCCTGAAATTTTTTACGCCGTCGTAATACAAAACCTTGGTCGGCTTTATCCCTGTCAGGTCGTGGGAGAATTTCTTATCCTCTTCTTTGCGGCCCATGTGTTTTTTGGAAAGCATTTCGTAAAAAGTTTCCGGCACTTTAATCTGCACGCCGCGCTGTTCAGCATGGGATTTTATCATCTCCGGCGTCACGCCCTGCGATTCATAAAGTTTAACCATCTTATCCTCGTCTATGTCCACGTTCTGGCTGATTATCACTTCAACAATTCTCGCGGCCTTTGCGCGCGAAGAAACAAAACGATCAGTTTCGTAGCTTATTATCTTCTCCACATCAACAAGGTTTTCCATCAGCTTCGTATCCAATGGATGCAGGAATTCTGCGTGCATCGCGCATATCTCCGGCAAATCTATCTTCAAATTCATTTCGTCTATGAAGTTCAGCGCCCTTCGCAAAATTACGCGAAGGTTGTACCCGCCGCCCACGTTGCTCGGCAGCCCGCCGTCCGAAATCGCATAAAGAAGCGTTTTCGTGTGGTCCGCGATGGAATAGATCGCCTGCAAAGTAGCTACTTTGCGCTCCAGCAAAGACTCGTTTACCCCGATCTTTTTCGCAATAATACCGCGCGCCGTACGCAGATCCTTTACCTCGTCAAGGTTCAAAGAGCCTGCGTGCGAAGCGTATTTCAGGAACAGGGCCTCGTCGTAATCTATAAGCCCCTTCAAATGGTCTGTTACTTTTCCAAACGTTGCATCATAACTTGTAGGAACGCCCTGCGAAAACCACGCCAATCGTTCCAAACCCCAGCCAACGTCAACTACTTTTATAGGAAGCTCTATCCTCTTGTTGTTTTTCGAACTGAATTGCATGAACACCGAGTTAACCAACTCAAGCCCGCGCGAAAACGTCTCGACGCACGGACCAAAGGCAGACATGTCAGGCATGGCCCACAAATCCTCCACGTAAGTTAATTCGTCCTTCTTAATGCCCATGACCTCGGTCATAAATTCGAAATTCAGTTCGATGCAGCGGTCTTTCCAATAACCCGTTTTCGGATAACCGAACGAATGCTGCCCGGCCATTACGAAAGACGTGTGATGCTTTCCTGTCACGCCTACATTAGGTATGTCCGGGAATCGCAAACAAACCTGCGGCACTACAAGCCTGTCCGCAGGGTATTCAAATGTCAGCCCGCCCGCGTCCAGCCTCTGGAAATCCTGTATGCTTGCGATCGTGAAAAACAAATCCGGGCGCCATCTGGAAACAACAGGATATCTGGGCATTGAATAATGCGAATTGCGCGAAAAGAATTTCTCGAATTCCTTCCACATTTCTATATACCCAAAACGTTTCTTCGTGGCATTTTGTCCGATAAAACCGTAATCCTCGCATGACGTATCGCCGCACGTTTGTTTGCTTGTGCTCCAGAAGAATTTTTTGCATTTTACGCATTGCTTGCGGGAAAAACCTTCGTCTTCAAACATCTTCACTTTCCAGTATTTGGAAGGCGTTTTCTGGAACTCTTTCACCAAAGCGTTTTTCGAAAGCATGCTAATCACACATAAATCTTCGCATTTTTCGCCACGTCCGGGTTCACCGAACAGCTGTCGCAGGTGTCTATCCACGTAGATCCCGCAGCGCGCAGGCGCGATTTTGAAATCGTGTCGTAACTCACAGCCGCACCGCAGAATTTGCATGATGTTGGCACGAACACCCTTTTCTGCTTCTTGCCGTAAATGCTTTTCGTCCTGGGAGGCGGCCTTGTTTTCGCTTTCTTGTAGCCGAGAGACGCCGAATAACCTCTTAATCTCACGGTAATGAGGCCTTGAACCAGCCTGTTTTCTTTCTGCTCCGGCGTGACATAATTTTTGTCGCCCTTCTGTTCTACGGAAGAATAAGCCATACTCATAAAGACTCAATAATTTTAACGACGATCAAACTAATAGCCTTTAAGCTGCAGCGCAGTTTGGACAGTGCGGTGTCAGGGCTTTTCTGTTCTTCAGCAACCCAAACACCGTCCTGGTTATCGGCTTCGTTTCGGGGACGCCGCCGCAATAATAGCAGGTTGTTTTTCTGGCAGCAGTTCTCGGTCTTCGACGGCTGTAACGGAACAGACCCAACTTGTCATAAACCCCTCCTCTCCTATAACTCCTGGACGGCCTGTATCCGGTATCGGCAAAAGTGTAAGAAGCTTTATTAGCAGCATTTAGAGCATACGGACTTTTCGGGTTGTTACTGTTTTGTCTGGAGTCTTCCAAAACCAAACGCTGCGTGTAACAGGGTATCTTCATCAAACTATTTCTTCAGCGGGCTGGCTTTTAATCTTCACGTCATAGGTTACGCTTATTGTCGATTACATACTCGTCAAAATCCCGAATTATTCTTTATCGGAACTCCACATAGACCACACGATTTATCTGAAGGAGAAACACGGTATTATTCGAACCCAGAATGTTTACTTGTTACAAATTCAGATTATACCCATCAAATGACCAAGAGCGAAAGCTTTTGTGGGTTCTGGAAAAATGCCGGTTCTTATACAACAAACTTCTAGAAAACATGAATAACAACAAAACAAGCAGAAGAGAATCGCAACACACGATTCTAATCATAAAGAAAGAAAACCCGGAACTCTGCAAAATTTATTCGAAAGTACTTCAATATGAAAACTGGAGGCTATTTTCTAATTTGCACTCGTTGTATATGCGAAAGAGCAGAGGCAAAAAAGCAGGCAAGCTACGTTTCAAAGGTAAGCAATGGTTCAAATCATTTACGTATAGCCAATCCGGGTTTACTTTCATAAAAAATAACACAAGATACGATAAATTACGACTTTCTAAAATCGGTGAGGTACCATTGATAATGCATAGAGAAGTGGAAGGGGAAATTAAACAGCTGACTGTAAAAAAACAGTCTTCGGGTAAGTGGTTCGTTTTGATAATTTCAGAGGTTACAAAACAGACTAATGATGTGCAAAAAATAGACAGGGTAGGTATAGATCTGGGAACGATGAATTATGCTTATGACAGCGACGGGAATCATTTTGAAAATCCTAAAAATCTTGACGGATCAATTGAAAAATTAAAGCGGGAGCAAAGACAGTTATCAAGAAAAGTGAGAGGTTCTAAAAATTGGAGAAAACATAAAATAAAAGTAGCGCGGACACATGAAAACATTGTTTCTAGAAGAACAGATTTTCTTCACAAGTTATCTGGGTACTACGTGAATAGATATGGTTTTATCGCAGTTGAAAACCTGCGAATGTCGGGTATGGTGAGACATCCACGCCTTTCTAAATCAATTTCAGACGCTTCATGGTCTCGTTTTATAACAATGCTCGAATACAAGGCTGAAAGAGCTGGTATTCGGGTAGTGAAGGTTGAACCAAGAAACACCTCGCAAAATTGTTCTGGTTGTGGAAGTACCGTGACCAAAAGGCTATGGGTAAGAACCCACGCCTGTCTGCAATGCGGCCTTACAATCGACCGAGATTACAATTCCGCGATAAACATACTGAATAAAGCACTACTGCCGGAACGGCAGGAAGTTACGCCTGTGGAGATTGGGCCTCTACTCAACAATGAGCAAGTTCGGTCACGGAAGCAGGAACTTGAAGAAAACAAAAATCTCACACACCGGATCTAAAAGAGTTCACTATCCGCCGTAGCAGGTTACGTTGATTGCCCCATTTCAGCCTTCTAAACGCGTTTTCAGCGTCTAACCACTCAAACCCAGAGAACATGCCACGCTCAACCACAACCTTCCCGGCCAAAGCATGCACAAGGAAAGCCTTCTGCAAAGTTCCTGTGTAACCATGCTTCTTCGCATATTGTTTAGGGTAATTATATATGATCTTACCGGGAACCTGTTTCACCAGCCCGAGCCGTTTCAAACCCGTTTCCTCTTTTACCTCGCGCAACGCAGCCTCGCGAAACGTCTCGCCTTTATCCACGCCGCCCTTCGGAAATTCCCAGCCCTTCCAGCCGTGTTTGCGCTTCAGCAAAAGAAATTTTATCCCGCCCGGGAAATTACGAAAAACAACGCCGACAGCGACTTTGCGGGTCTTCATAAAATGAATTCGCTTTTCGGGCTTTTAATCATAACATATTTTAAGAAAACCATTTGCGAAATGTATAATAAAAAAGTCTCTGAAGGAAATTCCTGATATCAAGAATGATTTATGGGATACCTTAGACTATTTTAAATTAAAAAAGATAGTCCGTCCGAATAGCGTTTCCATCTAATAGCCTTATCAACCGAAGAGTGAACTCAAACCGGCCGCAGCTTCAGCAGCCTTTTGTGCAGTGTCTTCTTCCGTCTTCGCTTCTTCCTTCTTCGCCTCGCCAGACGCGGCTACAGGCGCTGACGCTACGGCAACCGGTGTTGACGCTTTCTTCAGCTCTTCGTCTATGTTTACGCCTTCCAGCGCAGCGACCAAAGCCTTTACCTTGGCTTCGTTAACCTGTTCGCCAACGGCTTCGACGACTTTCTTCACATTCTCTTCCGTTACTTGCTTGCCTGCTGAATGAAGCAGCAAAGCGCTGTACATGTATTCCATCGTTCTCAAACCCCTTTCCTTATCTCATCCATTCTTTTGTAAAGGGCGGCTTCAAGCTCCAATTTGTTGCTCGATGCAACCCTTGACAGCATTATTATCATTTCTGTTATTGTTTTTTCATCAGCGTTTTTTTCCAGTTCCGCAGCCAGCGTTTTTATCTTCGTTATCAATTCTTTATTGTCTAGCGGTAAACTTTCTATCATTCGCTGAAGGTTATTTATCTGCATCTTTCTCACGTTAAACATTTAACCTGCGTTTCATGTTTTCCGCTATGTTTTTGTACTTGGCCATTATATCCCCCATAACCTCTTTTTCATAAATACCTTTCTCGGTCGCGATATGTTTGGCGTTGCGGAATGCGTTTGCTATCATTACTTTGACGGATTCCTTGTTCGGGTAACCGACGTTCACGGACAGGTTCAGCGCCTTGTGATAACTCATCAGCATGCCCGCCAAATATTCTTCCGCCGGGACGCCCAAAACATCCTTGCCGAACACGGTGCCGTTATCCAGCATGGCAACTACATCAAGGCCGATCTTCATAGGCTTGATGCCGAATTTCATTATGAACTCTGTCAATTCCTTTGTCAATTGCGTTCCCGCTTTCGCGACAACCGTATCTTCTTTTACCGTGATCTTCCCGTTCTCGACCGTTGTCTTGATTTTGGCCTTCTGGAACTCGCTTATCACAGGGCCTGCGGCAAATTGTGTCGGCCCCGCAGGAATAACGATGTCAATAGGCGTCACGTCGCCCGGCTTCGCGGCGGCGGGCTGCTTGTTTTTTTCCAAAAAATTGTAAAGCTTGAAAGGGTTTTGGTTTGTAAAGATAAGCGCAACTTCCCCTGTGAGCAATTTTTCAAGTTCCGGCAGGCCTTTCTTGTCGGAGCTTTGGAATGCGCGCTTCATCAAAGAAGATTTCGCCATCCTTATTTTCGCCTCGCCTGCAAGCGCATTGCGTATGTCCAGAAGCTGTTTTGCAGGCATCTTATGCATGTTCAAAACGCCTACAACGCTGTACGAACCTGCCAGTTTTTTCAAATCGTCCACAGCCTGCAATTTTTGTTCGTTAACCATCTACTGCACCCTGACCTTTTCCGGCTTGCCCATCGTCAGCTTTACGGTTATGTTTTTGAAGTTGTCCTTGCCCTTAGGCAGTTTACGCTCCAAAAATTCCATTACAGACTCTATGTTTTCGATGACCTTGCCGTCGTCCATTTTTTCGTTGCCTATGATTACGTTAACGACAGGCGAGTCCTTTAATTTTATTCGCACGTATTTTTTGGTTCTTTCAACCAAGGTTTTCACATCAGCGTTTGGCGGTATGGGTTTTGGCATTTTTCCGCGCGGAGCCAGCACAGGGCCCATGTGCTTGCCTACCAAAGGCATCAACGATATTTCAGAAAGGAAGAAATCTGTGCCGGCGGCCAATTTTTTAAGCGATTTTTTGTCCTGGCCTATTGCAGGCAGCTGGTCTTTGGTTATAACAGAGTCCGCGACACCCGTCGCCTTTTGCGTTATGGTGTCCGAGATGACAGCAACTTTTACGTTCTTGCCAAGCCCGTTAGGCAGCATGAAATCCTCGGAAAGCCTGCTCTCCGCCTTCTTCATGTCCATTTCCTTCAAAGAAACGGAAAGGTCCCAGGATTGGGTAAAATTCTTTCCTTTTGCCGATTCTCTCGCCTTTTTCATGGCGTCCATTAATGTGTTTTTATCTATCATTACAACCCTCCCGCCAAAGCGGTAGTCAAACAGTTATTGGGTTTTATCGTCTTTGCAGTATTTTACTAAACAGTTTATTGCCGGGTTACGCTTAAATACCCCTATTCTTGTTTTTGTTCCGTATCCTGCTTAATCTCTACAAAATCAGCATCGCCCTGCTTGGATTTGATGTCAACAATCTCCGCCGTTAACGCTTTGGAAACCCGGTTCATCCTGTTCTCGAGTTCGAGTATTTTTTTCGTGAGCATGGTGTGCTGCTCGTCGTCCTCGATTTTTCCGTTTGCCAGCCCCACCTTGCTGATGCCTTCCTTTATCCAATGCAAAGCGTCGAGAATTTTCAAGTTGACCTCTTTCAGTTCTTTAAAAGCGACTTCCTGCGTTAACTTTACCAGCCCTGTCGATACTATCGCCACAGCGATCAGCAGGCCGGTTGACACGCTGAACAAGGGGTTGGAGTATAGTGAATACGCTAAAGAAAATCCGCCGAGCGCAAACCACGCCCAAAATAATTTGTCCCACATTGACATTACAGCACAACTAAACCGTCGATTCGAAAAGATTTAACCCTATCTCTGGCATCGGCGTTGTGTAAAAAATCCTTTATAACCATATTTTGGATATGTCTTACCCCTGAACTGGCTTTTGGATAAAAAGTTGGCTTAGAACTTACCCGTCATTCCAAGGTCTTCTAACTGCTTTTTGAGGTCTTCTTTGGATTTTGGCTTAGACGGCAATATGCCGTCCAACGCTTTTTGTAGCTCTTTCATGGAGTTATTGCAGTGAGGGCAGTCCTCAATGACTTCATATTTCTCTGGGTGAAACGTTAAATCTCTCCGTCTTGATGTAGAATTTCTCACAATCCTACTACTGACAACACCTTCTCTGAATAAAACGTTTATTTGATTACCACAGAATGGACAGGGTGTCGTAGTTTTATGCATATTTTATCTCAGTCTTGTCTTTATTAAATCCTTAACGTTCGTTCTTAGGTAACTAAAATCTCATCTTTTAAATCTCAGACTGATATACGTATAATATGGACATAAAAATCGGTGATTATGTAGTTGCAACAAGGAATATTAGCAATATTCAAGTACGTGCTGTTGGGCTTGTAAAAAATGTTTCAGCAGGAGAGATTACTGTCTTGTTTATTGGAGCAAACAAAACTGTGAAAACTGACGACAATCATATTGCTTATTTAGATATTAAAAAAACTGGTAAACCATACGATAAGAAAGTATGCAACATGTGTCATTTATTGAAAGACATGAAAGAGTTCGATATCAATCAGACTGACGCAAAAGGAAGAAAGACTACTAGGCCAAGCTGTAAAGTATGCAGAGTAGCGATAGATGGGAAGCCTCTAAAACCCGAAGAAAATCGAAGGTTAAACAGCATGACGCCCAAAGATATTTTCACGTGTCCGATATGTAAGAAAACATCCATCGTAGGTGTTACCGCTAATTTGGTGAAAGATCATGACCATGCTACAGGGAGAGGAAGAGAATGGATTTGTGACAGTTGCAATACCGGATTGGGCAGATTCAAAGATGACATCGGATTACTTCAAAGAGTGATTGAATATTTGAAAAAGTATTTGAAAAATACTCGTATTTTTAAGGATTCTAAATTAGTTTAGTTTGTTTGTACACACTTTTCAAACGTTTTTTTGCTATGTTGACATATTCTTCCGATATATCGCAACCCAAGAAATTCCTACCGTTTAGCTTAGCCATCTTGAGTGTAGTCCCAGAACCGCACATGGGATCGAACACCAAATCATTCGGTTTGCTCCAAGATATTATGTGATCTTCCGCAAGTTTCTCGGGAAACACTGCTGGATGTTTAAATGCTATCTTATCACTAGTTGTTCCACCAAGACCGACAGCATATTCCCAAATATTATCTCTTACTTTCTCTGATTTTAATTCGCCTAAAACTTTTTTTATTTTACCATCCGCTTTTCTATTTGTTACTAACATTTCAAACCCTGTTCTTACTGTTGGAACTTTTATAGGGTTAAAGGTTTTGGGTTTTCCTTTGGAAAAGACAAACATAAATTCAAAAGCGTTAGTATATGCATTGCTTCTCATGAACGGTGTGTTTCTTTTCTTGAATATCATGACATCATGAACATTGAACCCAACTGACTGAAAGAATAATGCTTGTTTGAATGGCGTTAATATTATATTGCTGTTCTCTATTTTTTTCCCAACAACCCAGACGACTACACCGCCTTTTTTAGTTACCCTGAAAAGCTGATGGGCGATGTTATCGAAATCGAACTTGTATCCGTTATAATTCCGTAGATTGTCGTATGGCGGGGAGGTGACGGTCAAGTCTATTGATTCTTCATCCATTTCCTTCATAAATTCAACGCAATTCATCGTGTAGACTTCATTTATTTTCATTGGAAATGCCTCGTTTAATCATTCATTTAATTAAATATTAGTTAACTGAGTTTTACATTTATACCTAATTCAAACATCTCCGGAATGGCCACCGTCAAATTATGGCACAATAATTTTAGCAAAACTTCATTGATTTGTGCCCTTTCTGTCTTGCTTCTTATCATATCACCGACTTCATCTTTACCATGCTAAAGACCGTCTAGGCGTTGCTCCTCTGGTGATAATGCTGCTTGAACCCGTCTGCCTATAAATAAAGTATCCGTACATTTTGTGCCAAGCACCATATCCGATAACGGCATCTTGGGTCTGCCGAAACCGTAAGCCGGTTGCGGTATCGTTTTGCATAATTCATAAAGCAGTTTCGTAAAAAGTTCTTTCTGGCTTGTTTGTGCTTTGTCGTAGGCTTGCCAGTCCTGCGAGTAACTTATTCTCTTGATTTTTATGAGCGTTACGTTGCCGTATTTGTCTATCTGTTTTGTTAGCGTTATTTCAACAGCGAAAATATGCTTGCACTTCAACCCGCGTTTCTCGAAATCAACCCATGTGCAAGCCGGGGTATCACGCCTGAACGTAACCGTATAATTGCCGTGTCCGTATTGAGACGGAACAATCCAACGGTCTCCCTTATTCACTATCTGGCAACTCTTGGCGATCTCCACGCCACGCTGCCACCTTGTTTTCAAATTTTCCTTGTCTGACATATCTACCACCCCTTACTTTTTGGTATATTACCAATAGATAGAGATAAATACCTTACGGTTATACCGTTCCGATATAATATTTAAGTTTATATACCAAGGAGTATAAATATTGTGATATGGCAGAGCTTCAACTCAAAGGCTATAAGTGCGAAAGGTGCGAACATGTTTGGTTGCCACGCGAAGGGAGCGAACCGCGGGTTTGCCCCAAGTGCAAAAGTCCGTATTGGGATGTGCCCAAGAAAAAGAAACACAAAAATGAACAATGAAAACAGATTTATCTCTCATGACTACTATTTTATATTGGGTGAGGTTCGTGCAAGTTGTAGAATTTTTTACAAGCTGTTGGGGCGAATATTGCGATTCGGCTAAAGCAGAAGTTCTAAAAGCCATAAAAGAAAAAGAAGATGGTAAGGATATACAATTCGTAGAATTGGATATCGACAAAAAAGAGAATTTTTTAAGTTTGGTAAAATATTTGCATAAGGTCGAAAATCCAGAGCCTACAGATGACCCTATCATACCAGTAACGGTAGTTAATGGTAAAAATCTAGTCATTGGCTATTCCGAAAACATGAAAGAGGTAATAAAACAATTTCTTGAGTGATATCAATGACAGATGGCTATTTCTTAGCTTTTTTGCTATACTGTAAATCATGCAAATCGCACTTTGAACAAATCATACCAGTAGAAGTGACGGAACGAACCACAACCCCAGCGGACGATAACATCAGGATAATTTTTAATAAAGGGATGGAAAAACCAGATTTCAAGTGCGATGGTTGTACTACACCATATCAACTCATTTTTCTCGGTATTAGGTTAATAAAAAAACAGCATTGAAACCTTCTGTTGAAAAAGTGCCGTCCGCGTTGAAAAAGTCTTAATTTCTGCCAACTTGTTCAACAAAGTTTCTGCGCCCGGTTAAAAAAAGATCATTTGAACTTTGCGTCAAACTCGCCGTCTTCTATGCGCTTGATAACCTTTCTGGGATCCCCGCCTTCGATCGTAACGCCCATGCTTTTGCATGTGCCTGCCACTTGTTTCGCGCCGTTTTTGGCGTCGGTAAACCCCTTCGCCTTTGCGATCCCTATCAGCTGGTCGATGCTTAAGTTTCCTACAACCTCCTTGCCTTTGACAGTCGCTTCGCCTTTCGCGCCCTTTTCAAGTTTTAATTCTTTTTTTATCAGGGCCGATACAGGAGGCGTTCCCACGGAAACTTCGAAATCCTTTGTGTCAAGGTTGATATCCAATTTAACAGGAACCTGCATGCCGCCGAATACCTTTGTTTTTTCATTGACTTTTGCCATGACAGCGCCGATGTTTATTTTCATCGGGCCAAGCTTCTGCGCCAGCGCCGGCGTCGGAGCCGCTTTCCCGCCGTCTACCATGAATTCCATTTTTTCAGTTTTCGCCATAATTATTCCTTCTTCTCCCCTACTTTTTCCAAAACTTTAACAAATTCCATGTTAACCTTTACCGGAATCGGCACGCCAGCTTCCAGAAGCTCAAGCGTCACTTCGTTTTTGGTCTTGTCGACTCTTGCGACGCGCGCTTTGTCGCCTTTAAACGGGCTCGTTAATATCTCAACAATATCGCCGATGTTTAACTCTATGTTCACGACCTTCGCAACCAGGAACTGCTGGATTTTATTCAGCTCTACAGGCCTATTTATCAGGCCGCGTATGTGAGGTATTCCTTGTATGGCGCGTTGCACGTTTTCCAAGTTGCCCTCTACAAAAATGTAACCTTTCAGTTCCGGCGGGTGCATTACAGCCTTTATAGGAATCGCCTGCGCCCGTATCCGCGATGAAAGGAAATCCATCACAACATTCTCCCTGCCCAAAGTGGTTTTCACTGTGTAAACATTGCTTCCGTATTCTTCTGTTGTAACCGGTTCGGCGACAGCAGGTTTTTGTTCGGCAACTTCATCAGGCTTGTCCGCCGACTCTATAAATTTCTCTGTTTCAGTTTTCTCATGACTGATTGTTTTATTTTCCTCTTCCATTCCAAATCCCTTTTTTATACCAGCCTGAACAAAACGTAAATAACAAAACCGATAAAACCGATTGCCAATATTCCCGCGCCGCATATTTTCGCGGACGACCAGAATTCCTCGCGGTCCGGTTTTTTGCTCACGCTTATCACTCTTAGGTATTGACCCAGCTTATTTTTAATATTCGACCCTAAACCCATGAAATCACCATAAGAAACTTAGATCAATTATACCGTAGTGTATTTAAAGACGCGCATTGAATGGAAGGTTCCAATGTTAAAGCCGTTGCCATCCAAGAAGCGTCCGAAAATTCGTGGCGGGCTTTGCGCAGAGCATCAAAAGGTTACTTGTTTGCGAGTACAACCGCTTTTTTATCGCCGTGTTTAACTAGATTCATGTTAAAAAGGTATTTGTCCAATTGTACGGCTGCGATATTATCCCTATCAAAACCGTATAAATCGGCCTTTCCTACCCGTCTTGTCTTAAGTAATAAACCTTTCTTTATCAGTTTTGGTACCAATTCCTGCAGAGTCTTGAAATTAACACCAGTTTCATCAGATATCTGACTCAGCGAATAATCCCAATACTGATTAATTATAAAGAAATCTAAAACTTTATTCGTAGGGTTATCCCCCAACACGTCGGTTAAGCCAGTCATTTTATTCACCACAACAGTTCAAGGATATCGTCATTGATTAACCTATAAGATACTTATCAGTTACTTATTTTATAGATGTCCATAAATAAATACTCGATCCAGTTTATATTGTATTATATACATAATATAGTGTAGAGTATTGTGGCGTATTTATCGAACGGGAACCATAACAATTTGGATACAAATGAGTCCTTTACGAAGGTTTACAACCGAAGATGCGGAAGTTTTCATCATACGTTATCTGCTTCTGAAAGAGTACATCGGACACCGGCAGACGACAGAAGAAAACCTGCTGAGACACGTGCCGGCGCAGGACAAGAAAACGGTTTCAAAAGCCATTAACAGTCTCGAAAAAAACGGCTGGTTTTCGATGAAACGTAAACACTACGGTGTGCATGTCAGCATATTACCCGACAAGTTGGATGAAATACGGGCATGGCTAAGTTCCAAGGGTATAGTCTGAAACCGCCGCCTAGTATCATACGTTTTTAAAAAACTACGTTAACTAACAAACTCTATCCCGAGAATCTGCTCTATTTCCTTGCGGTTTTCGGCTACAAATTTTTTGTTCGGCCCGTAAATCTGAGGGCTCTTGACGCCTGTTATCACGAGAAGCGCGCGCACAACGTCGCCCATTTCCTTTACGACCTGCGCGCCCCAAATTATTTTCGCGCCCGGGTTTAATCTTGAAGAGACGGCTTCGACGATTTCCTGGCACTCGCGTATCGTCATGTCTGAGCCGCCCGCAACGCTGACCAGAGCGCCTGTCGCGCCTGTAATATCAACATTCAACAGCGGGTTCGTTAATGATTTTTCGACAGCTTCGATGGCACGATTCTCGGAATCGGATTCGCCCATCCCGATCATCGCCAACCCGCCCGAAGACATCACGGCGCGTATATCGGCAAAATCCAGGTTGACAAGCCCGGGGCGCGTCACAAGTTCTGCGACCCCTTTGACAGCATTGACCAGGATCTCGTCAGCGACCTTGAACGCGGTCGTTATTGAAACATCAGGAACAATCTCCAGAAGTTTGTCGTTTGGTATAACAATCAACGTATCCACAACCGATTCCAAATTCTCCAAACCTTCCTTCGCATTGTTCATCCTGTGTTCGCCTTCCATCGAAAAGGGCAAAGTAACAATAGCAACGGTCAAAGCCCCGATCTTTTTAGCGACATCAGCGACGACAGGGCTCGCCCCTGTTCCAGTCCCGCCGCCCAAACCGCATGTTATGAAAACCATATCAGCGCCGTCTAAAATTTTCTTTACATCGTCCTTGTTTTCCTTCGCAGACTCTGCGCCGACTTTGGGGTTGGCGCCCGCGCCCAAACCTTGGGTGACCTCTTTCCCGATCAACACCTTTGCGTCAGCGTCGGTGTAAAGAAGGTCCTGGGCGTCTGTATTGATCGCAACCGTTTCGCAGCCGGTTATTCCCACCTGCATAATGCGCGAAACAGTATTCCCGCCAGCGCCGCCAATCCCGACAACTTTAATGTCAGACTTGCGCGACTCGATGATCCGTCTCAGTTCCTCGTCAACGTCTTTGGATTTCGTGCTTCTGGGAGAATAATCGGATTGCGGTAACGCCACAGAACATCACTAAAATATACTTGATGGCCGAAGATATTTAAACTAATTCTTGCTGTAAACTTCTTCGAATTTTACAGAATCAACTTTTACCCATTTTATTATTTCCGCGGCCGCGCGCTCCTTCATTTCCGAAGGCACGTTGTTTTTTTGAGGGAACGTAATAACAGCCTGCGCGCCATTTACTGAAACCTGCACGCCGTCCTTTATCCCGGTGTAATATTGAATCAGGGATTTTGTCCTGTCCTCGGCGCCGTCCACTGTGCCGAGGCAGGCCATATCGTAAACGAGATTCTTGCCAGCAAGAGGATGATTAAAATCCACCTGCACGCGCCCGCCGGACGACGATAAAACCCGGCCGCGCAACCCGTTCAAGTTTACGGTCAAACCTGGAACAGGATTCATGTTGTTTTTCGCAAACTCCGCTTCGCTGAAAATCTTTATCAGCCTGGAATCGCGCGGCCCAAACGCCTTTGCGGCATCGAGTTCTATTTTTTTCGACTCGCCCGCCCTCATAGATTTTATCTCGTCCTCAAGCGCGGGCAGGATCATTTTTTCACCAATGATTACTGTGACAGGCCCGTAAACAGCGTTTTGCAGGTTTATTTTTTCTTTTTTAGCAACCTGCTCGTCGGTTAAATCGAATATTTCGTTCGTTTCCTTGACCCGGCCCACATAGTTGATTTTTACAAAATCTCCGTTCCGCACGTCAAATCACTCTTTCATATTCAATGCTAGGGTTTAAATCCTTAAATCACTCCAAGTAAATTCCGGGCCTGCCCTGTTTCGCTTTTACGGCCTTTTGCGCAGGGTCGTGCATTTTCTCATCGTCAGGCCCGTAAACAGTTATTTTATCAAACCCGGCCGCGCTTTTAAGGTGTTCTAACGATTCGGATATGTAATCTTTTTCGTCTTCAGTTTTTGCATAAATGAAGGCATTCTTTTTCCGGCCGGCTATCTTTACCAGCTGGTTCAAATCTTTGACAAGCTCGCTGAACATTAATTCAAGCTCTACGCGTTGCCTGTCCACGGCCCGCTGCTGCGGCCACATCTGTACGGAAATCAGGCCTTCCTGCCCCAGGGAATTCCACAACCCTTCGCATGTGTGCGGTATCACCGGTGACAACGCCAGTATCCAGTCTTTTGCAACAGCCTGCACCGCACCGTAATCGTTGGTTCTGTTTATCAAATTCTCAGCATTCCTTAACGTATCGAAAAACATTTTTTGTATGTACGCGCGGAATCCGTAGCCTTTCATTATCCTTTCAGAGGTTCCCAGATTTTGGTAAAATTCGTTGACGAACCATTCGCCTGTCAAAGAACCTGCCAAAGGTTTTGCCTGCTTGGAAACAATTTCGCAAAATCTTTCCAGCCTGCCATTCACGTTTTCCACCCCGTTCTCGCGCCAGTCAAGCGTCGAAGCTGCGTCAGCGGAATGCGCCAGGTAAAGCCGGACAGCGTCTGCCCCGTGTTTCCTTATTGCGGAGGCGAGCGGTATTACGTTGCCCAAAGATTTGCTCATCTTCCTGCCTTCTGCTATCAGCAACTCGTTAATCGCAACCCGCCTGGGCCACATGGTTTCCGGAAAAACCGCTGCATGGTGGAACAAAAAGAACGTCAGGTGGTTGGGAATGTGCGCGGGCGCGGTCCTTCTTTCGTCCAGCGGGTACCAGTATGAAAATTCGCCGCGCATTGCGGCCAGGATTTTTTTGCCTACGCCGGAAGATTTTAACACCTTGTCTTCTTCGCCCTTCCCAAGAAACACGTAATCAAACAACTCTTCTGTTAAACTTTCCGGCTTTATTTTATTTTTCTTTATTTCGTTCACTACGGTGTAGAAGGCCATGTAAATTGTCGAGTCTGATAACGATTCTATAACCCATTTCTCGTCGTACGGCAGTTTTGTCCCCAAACCCCTGCGGCGGGCGCAGGCCCATTCATGCAGCCATGAGATCGATTCTTCAAACTGTTTGCGGTACGCGGCAGGCGTTATTTCCATCCGGGCCAGAAGTTTTCGCGCGGCCTTTTTCCAGTTCGCGTCCGAGTAATCCAAAAACCACTGGTCCTTGATTACTTTGATCATGACGTCGGAGCCGCAGCGGCATACCAAAATTTTCGTCGGAAGGCCTTTCATATCAGTAGTCGCGTTTTCATACATCAAAGCCCCGAAGCCCTTGGAAGAAAGTTCATCAAAAATTTTCTGCTTGGCATCGCTTACCTTCAACCCGGAAAACGGCCCGCAATTTTTGTTTGTCACACCCTTGTAGAATTCCGCAGCGTAAACATCCTTGGTCGCCTTTTCAAGCTTTCCAGTCTCATCCAGCGACTTTATCCCCATGCTTTCGCACATGCCAACGGCTGACGCTTCTTTCCCGTCTGCGGTTATCACAGAGACGGGTTTTATCATTTTTGCCTCCACGAGCGTTTTTAACGCTATGTAATCGTAAGGAGCATGAGCCGGAACAGAGTTAACAACGCCCGTCGCTACATTTTCGTCTACAAAAGGGGACGGGAATATCTTTACCTTTTGCCCGGCTATCGGTATCGTTACGTCTTTGCCAAGAAGCTCTTCGCCGTTCATTTTTTTTATTATCTTCACGTCCATGTTCTGGTTTTTTAGTTTTTCCGCCGCTTTCTCGGAAATGTACCACACTTCGCCGTTTACGCTTGCTTTTACATAACCCGCTTCGCGGTTTACCCAAACATTGGTTACCCCGAAAATCGTTTCCGGCCTGAGAGTTGCAGCTACAATGAATCCGTCGTCCATCTTCTCCTTGATAAGGAAAAACTTCTCTATGGTCATGGAGATTTCATCGCCGCCCCTGACATCGTCCGTTGTTACCGGATTGTCGTCAGCAGGGCAGAAAAAAACCGCGTGTTCGCCCTTTTTCAGGTAGCCGAGTTTGTTAAGGTGTGAATATTGCCATTTGATGAACTGGTTGTAAATTTTGTCCCCGGTCGTAAAGTCGCGGCGCCAGTCTATGGAGCATCCCAACTCGTCCATGTCCTTGCTTATCACCGACGCATAATACTCGGCAACGTTGCTGGGATCAATGAAACTCGCAACAATTTCTTTTGCCTTTTTTGGGTCGTGTAGCGATACGTAGCCCTCGTGCTCCTTTATGACATTCTTTTCCCGGTTTTCTATCCTTTTTGAAACAGCCAGTATTGGCGTGCCGGTGATATGGAAACCCAGCGGCCACAATACGTTGAAGCCCTGCATGCGCATGAACCGCGCCGTTATGTCGCCCAGCGTGTAAGTGCGGCCATGCCCGACATGGAGCGTGCCGCTTGTGTACGGGTATGGAACAGTGAAAAAGAAACTTTTCTTGCCGAAATCCGGGCTCGGTTCAAAAATCTTCTTTTTTTTCCACACTCTCTGCCATTTCTTCTCATCGTTGCCGGGCAGCATGCTATCTACTTGCTGTTGCGAACGATTTATACGTTTCCCGCAGGCCGATCGCCATCATACCCGCATCCGTAACCACGATGGGCAGGCTTTGCCTTTCCCTTGTTCCTGCGGTTATCAGCCCGGACGAGCGGAGCTTCATCATATTCCATTTAACGGTTGAGTACGGCAACTCCAACTCCCTGGAAACGCGGTCCACTGCAGAGGTAAACGTTGTCCTGCCGGATATCTTGGCTATCTCGGTTAAAATCATCCTTTTCTTTTCCGTCAGCCTTAGGCCTAGGCGGATAAGGTTCTCAAGCCCGGCCACCCTTTCCCTAAGCGAATTCAGCTCCCCGACTCTCTGCCCTGATACAAGCAATTCCATCACGCTCCGGACCAGTGAGATGACCCGTTACACACGCAGGAAAGAGTATCAACTCCCCGGCACGCAACAGGCAACAGAAAAAAATTCGCGACCAGGGAGAAAAACTTTGGACGTTTAAAGGCACAAATTATTTATAATGTGCCCTGCAAAAAACGTCTTCCATGGCGTGGTATATGTTGTTTTTCCCATTCTGATCTAACATTATTTATCGGGTTCAATTATAAATAGGTTGCAGTCAAATGTACCACGTCGCTATAATGAAAAAATCGTGGGGCCTTACAGAAAAAATTCTGGACAGGAGAAAAACAATAGAATCCCGCTGGTACAAACACAGGCGTACGCCATGGAATAAAATAAAAAAGGGCGACACCGTTTATTTCAAAAATTCAGGCGAGCCAGTTTCCATCAAAACCAGGGTTAAAAAAGTTATGCAGTTTTCTGGC
>JACPZZ010000023.1 GCA_016195275.1 Candidatus Aenigmatarchaeota archaeon
CAGATTAGCAGGCTGAACTTTGAAAATCATCAGATTTTCAAGGCAAGAAAACCTGAAGGTTTTCTATGCGTCATCCAGCCAATCGTAGCGGCAGAAATGCCAGTTACAAACCCACACTCTTTAGAGGTGGGTAGATGACGGTTGTGCTTGACGCAGTTATAATAACCAAGATATTTCTTTCAGCGGCAATAGGGATTCTTGTCGGTCTGGAGAGAAGCTTAAGCAGGAACCCTGCCGGCACAAGGACGCACGCACTCGTGTGCATGGGCAGTTGTCTGTTCACGATCATAAGCTTGGATTTAGGAAGCCCGACAGAGTTCGCGCGCGTGCTTCCCGGTATAGTAACAGGCATAGGGTTTATAGGCGGGGGCATAATTTACCAGTCCAGGCAGGGCGGGAAACGCGGTTTGACAACAGCCGCTGACATATGGAGCATGGCAGCCGTAGGAATTCTTGTGGGCATGGGCAGCTATGGCGTAGCATTAGTCGCGGCTCTTGTGATACTTTTTATTCTCAGGCCTTTGAAACTCTTGGAAAAAAAGCTTGGCATAAAAACCGCTTTGTAATCATCTTTGCTCGGCCGATTTTGAGACAACCCACGTCACAGCAACCGCTATTATTGTGACAACCGTCGCAGCCACCATCATGTACGGCCATCCGCCATCTTTCGGTATGTAGGACGTTATCATCGCCTTTATCGCGTCGTTCCAAAACAACGCTGCAGTCAGCGAGAACGCCGTTGTCATAAAGGCCAGCATCTGTTTTCTGGCTTCGCTCATAGGACCTTTGAAAAACTTGCTGACAGGCATGTTTTTTATCTTATCGATCAAAAGCTGGTGCGGAATCGGATTGACAAGCCTTCTCTGTATTTTTCCTGTTAAACTGTCCTTGTATACATAGTAAGATTTCTTCGCCACGGCGACACCGATAACAATAGTGTGGCCGGGTAAATTAATATTTGCGTCAGCGTGGAGTGTACTCGTTTTTCTTGCCCGAAACCTTTTCGATTAATTCCTTTATCTTACCGTACAGTTCCCGGATAAGGTCTTCTATCTTTTTCAGCCTCTGCTTAACCCTGCCAGCAGGCCCGGCCTGTTCAGGTATTGTGTAGCCCTTGGAAGGAGAATAACCGGGTTCCGGCAGGAACATGTAAACCAGCAGCCCGACAAGGATTGCGCCCGCAACCACGCCCGCAACAGTCAGCACGTTTCCTAGCCTGCTGGAACCCTGCCGGGTTTCAACTGTCCTTATCAGGGTCTCGGCCGCGTCAATCAGGGATTTCGCCTGGAGCGCCAACTCGTTTGCCTTTACGTAATCGCCCTTTGAAATGTAATTCTCGGCCTGCGAAAGCAGCGAGACAGCCGCGTTTATCTTTTCCTCGGCAAGTTTTAATTCCGTATTGTTGGGCGAAGCAAACATGCTGTTGTTTAACCTGCCTGCCAGCGCCTGCAGCGAATTTGTATAATTCAGCAGCGTCGCGTTTATTTCCAGTTTCGTCGCCTCTGTCGGCAATACCACAATGTAGAAATATTCTATTGTCAATTCTTCGTCGGAAGAAACGGAATATCTTGCGGTGTAATTCTTTACAACAACATTTGACGGAACGCTGAACTTGGCGCTGAAATCAAAAGCCTGCCCCGCTATTATCGTGGCGTTTGCGGGCGTCACACTCCACCAGGAATTGTCAAGGTCTTTTACCGCAAGCGACATCTTGCCGTCGAAAGAGCCGCTGTTGCGTACGGTCACTGTTGTTGTGTTCGAGTTTCCTTGCAGCATATAAATCGATTTGGTATAGGCCGGAATCGTCGCGTTGTAGCCTGTAACATCAAACGTTTTTGTGGTAGAAGCTCCGGTGTAAGTGTCCTTTGTAGCAAGCGCAGCCACCTTGAACGTTCCTATTACGCCAGCCGCAGGCGTGTACGAATCGGAGCATTTGCCCGACGTCGTGGTGCAGGACGAATCCCAGACTTTGGCGCCTTTCGGGTCGGTTATGTTAAATTTCACCGTAACTCCGCCGATATTGGAACCGCCGCTCGTTGCTGTAAAGTTGATTGTGACAGGCGACGCTTTGAAATATGTTTGTTTGTCCGTTGTTATTGCCAGGGAAAGCGCGCTGGATCCCCCGCCGCCAATTACTCCGGTATTGCCTGACGATATTGCTACGCCTTTGTACGCGTATATCAATGTGTCGTTTAACACCCACACACCAGGCGGGCCTAGCCCCTTTATCGTTGCAGTGCACGTGGCGTTCGAGCCTATCGTCACTTTCCATGTGGCCGAGCTGTTTGTGTAACTGCGGAATCCGGAAAGGTTTCCGATATTGTAATTCCCTGTATAGCCGCTGGCCACCCCTGTGCATGAGCCCGACAACGACAGTTCAAGCGTGACGTTAAACAGCGCCCCGCCGCCCACGTTGGTGACATTGACAAAAACGCTCCTGTCACCTGTGTTGAAGAATTCGTCGTTGTCGTGCGTGCCGTTGTAGACGTCTATAACAAGGGCGCTGCTGTTCACGTAGAGATAGTCGAGCCTTGCGGTTCCGCTGTTCCTTGTGCCTGATCCCTTGTCAACAACAGTCGCATAGACAGAGTAATTGCCGCCTGCTATGGTCGACGGTATAGATATATTAACCACATAGCTGTTTTCCGCTGGCACGGCCTGCATAACCCTGGTGATATTGACGTCTGTGAAATTGTGCGTGTAGTTGGACCCCTCGTAGGGGAATTCGTTTTGCAACCACACAGTGAAATTAGTCGCATTGAGCCCGCTTACAAAGCTGTTGTTCTGGTACGTCACGTTTACAGTAACATTGACAAACACGGGATCGCTGCTCGCAAGGTGTGTGTAATTCACGGTCTTGTTTATCGGGTTTATCCACACACCCTTGTCTGTCTGGTTCGCTATATTATGTACTATAACGTTCAGTTTATCGGTAAGGTTCAGCGTGATGTTAATCAGGAATTCCGAATACGGGTGCGCGTTGCTTGCGTTCAGCTTTATCCAGCCGTAATAGACCGATTCTCCGGCCGACGTTGTCGATGTTGTAACGTTTAATCTTATTCTAAGCAGTGTTGAATTCTTTGTCGTGACAGGGCTTTCAAACGAATAATTGAACCCGGCCGAATTGGTGGACGAATCGTTCAGCCAGCTTGAGTTCGTGTGATTTAGCGTGAGCGCAAAACTTCCGGTGTTGTTTACGGTAAGAAGGTAGTCCAGGAATTTGCTGGTTCCGACATTATCCGCAATGTATATAAGTATCTTTGAGAGGCTGTTGTTAACCGTAAGCGTGGGCGCCGTGACATTGATCCCGAACGGCACGATCATGTAATGGCCTGTGTCTGCGCGGAACGTAATAGTTCCGTTGTAAATTCCGTCCGTCGACAAAGACGGGACGCTTACGTTGAAGTCTATGGTAGCGTTGCTTTGTGTACTATTAAAAACATACTGCCTTGTGTTATTTCCGAACGAGCTGCTCAGCCAGCTGTTGCCAAGGTTTATTTTTATCGTGAGGTTATAGTAAACCAGCGCACCCCCTTTCACGGAAACATACCAGCTTTTATTGAACTCGTTTATGTTTACGACAGATCTTGAAAATATCCTGTTGAAACCAAGGCCAGTGACATTGAACATGTCTGTGCGTTTGCTCTGGTTCGATACGGAAACGTCGGACGAGTTGTACACGGTAAGGTTGAAGTCGGCGGATATGTTGTTCCATTCAAGCGTTGCATCGATAGAAACGTAATTGCTGGGTATAAGTATCGTGATGTTCGTGGAGTTTTGCATATTCACATAGCGTTCAAACTTTGAAATGGTTTCCGTTTCCGTAACGGTTGTGAAGTTTATGCGGTTCGTGTTATTCAGCACGAATATTATGCTCGTGGGCAGTGCGGCGTCAGGCGACGCGTTGACCGCATAGTGCAGGAATTGCAGCGACGAGTTTAACGAAGAGAACTCGACAATGCCGTTGTAAGGGATATACTGCGACACGTTTGTGATGTTGTAAAACACCTTTAGCTCGTAAATGCCGTTGTACGCCGGAAACCCGTAAAACAGCGTCCTGTTGTTGGAAGAGTTTGTGTTGTTAAACGCAACCAAATTGCCGCTTTCGAAAAGCAAAAGGTCCAGGCGGCTGTCGTTGACGTTCACATAAATGCCGCTCATGTTAGACGCGTTCATGTAGTAGAAATCGACCGCATTGAGGTTGCTTATGTTTCCGAAGAAATTATTGGACCTGGAAAACGTGAAATTTGTTGTCAAAGGTATGTCCAGCCTTATCGTAAGGTTGTTTATATTGACGGCCGGGTTTGTATTGTTGGATATTGTCATGTTCCCGGTATAACGCCCGGGCCTGAGGAGCGAAGCGTTGAACCTTACCGTGAAATTCACAAAAGAATTCCTGCTTACGTTTATGTGGTTGGCCGTAGGCGTGTTGTTGGAAATTATGATTTCCGCAAAATCGCCCGCCGATGTCCGTATCATGGAATTGTTCGTTGCGTTCAACAGTATCCATGCCCCGCCAGATGTGGTTAGGTTCAGGTATCCCAGACTAACGTTGAACGCGTACGGGTCTACCCAGTCCAACTGGGTCCAGTTGGCGAAATACGCCTCTGCGGTTACGTTAAACTCCTGCGCCGGGGAACTCCACACATAACCGCTGCCGTAAAAAACCATTGCCGCCAGCATTACAGACAGGGCTGCGTAAGGCAGAAGCCTTCTCATCAGGTTCATTGATTTAGAATTTGCCCTTTTGCGATATATAATATATGCGCCTGCCTACAAAGACAGCCAATCGGATCCGGCGGGATTTGAACCCGCGACCTTCAACTTTCTCCATCCCCTTTTGGTAAGCTTTTCCTAAAAGCTTGTTCTAAAAAGCTCGTTAGGAGGCTGCCGCTCTGTCCAGGCTGAGCTACGGACCCGTTTAATTGGATTAGCATCCAAAGATATGAGTCAATTAAAGCAGCGTAATTAAAATATTAACAGGAAAACTCCTTCGTGGCGGTTATCTGGTTGAGCTGGCTGACGCAATAAGTCTTGTTTTCCTGTATGTAATAATACTTCAACGAATCATCCTCCAAAACATACCTTCTGAGGCAGCATATGGTTACGGCAAGGTTATTGGAAAGCCCGCGAAGTTCCGCGACCTCTTTTTGAAGGATTGCAACACTGTTAATGTACGTAGTTATGTTGCTTTCCCTGACAGCCGTTTCGCCGGCCAGCCTGGAGTTTTCTGTTTTTTTGACCTCAAGGTCTGTGCGGCAGGAATTGAACAACTCTGCGGTGCGGTTCAATGTTACTGTGCATTCCGCGGTGTTTTTCTCAAGGTTTTCTATCACGGCTTTGGTATACGTGGAATTTGCCGCGGCTTCCTGCACCTTTATCAGCGATGTCGTAAAGCCTGTCACACCCCTGCCTACAAGCACGACAAGGCCCACAAGGAAAACGATTATCAATATATGGGACACGGGCACGAACTGTTTTTTGCCCAGACGTTCAAGCATAATATTATCTGGTCGGAAAGTTTAAAATAGTAGCCCGGAAGTCCCTTTCGCAAGACGGGTGGTGACAGCGAACCGTACAGGAACGCCATAATTCGTTGATCAGGCATAGCATTTTATTTTTCTGCGGTTTACAACAGCCCTCACAAGGGAAGAGCCCACATCGGAATCTTTTGAAACCTTGATCGCATCCTTGGCCCCGACCGTAGCCGAGAACAAAAACTCGTCTTCAACGTAAACAGACACCACCCTGCCTGATATTCTGGCATCAAAGCCGATATTTACGTAAGCGCCGGATTCGGAGATGGTGTGCGACACCAATTTACCCAGGCTCTTAGCAAGAGGTTCTACATCTATGGATATGCCGAGTTTTCTTTCCAGCTCGTTCACAGTCTTGCCTTCCTTGCCTATTACGCGCGCGATCAGTTCGTTATCAACGCGCACAACCGCTTTGTTGTCGCTTATTATTTCAACATCCGCCTGCGGATCGAATTTTCTTATTTCCTGCAATATGCGCTCGCCTGCAAGCTTTCTAACAGGATGTTCTGTTTTTGCATCGGCCACAGGAACAACCACATTCTCCTCGCCGTACGTGTATATTTCGTATTCGCATTTGCCGGTTTCAAAATCGCGCACTTCTATCAGCGGCCTCGCAAGGTCGGCTTCGGTCATGCCCGACGGAACACGAACAATGAGGCCAAGTTCATAAACCTTCTGTACGGAGCCGCCCTTGAGGAAGATTATAGTGTCCAACACGCTCGTTATCATGCCCATTTCTATCCTGCCGATAAACCTTTGTATGGAATCTATTGCAGCCGAGGCATGGACAACGCCTACCATGCCGACGCCGGCCATGCGCATGTCAGCGAAAACCTCAAAATCTTTTGTCTTGCGCACTTCGTCGTAAACAGTGTAATCCGGCCTGACCAGAAGCAATATGTCAGCGGTTTTTTCTATGCTGCCGTCCAGCGGGCCGTACTGTGTTATCTCCGGCGGAACTTGCAAGTCCCTCGGATTTTCTATAGTCTTGACTATTTTATCCAGGGAAAGGTAAAATTCCGCCACGGATGCGGCGAATGTCGACTTGCCGGAGCCCGGAGGCCCGCAGATTATAATTCCCTCGGCCCGCTGTTTCAGGCGGTCCATTAGTTTGTCGGAAAGCTTGTAATCGGCTAGAACCAGTTTTGTTATCGGGCGCACTGCGGTTAACTCAAGCCCGTCGCTGAACGGCTTCCTGGCAATCGCAATGCGGTATTTGTCAAATTGTATAACAGTGGCGCCATGCGACCCCATTTCAATAAACGCGTTTTTTTCGTGCCTGACCCTGTCCATTATTTCTTTTATCAGTGTTTCTATCTCCTCTTCTTTCATAGCCGTGTCGCGTATGCGGGCAAGTTTGACCTCGCCCGGCTTGCCTTTCTTGGCCATCGGTAAAACATCAACTTTCAGGTGGACTGAAGACGTGTTTTCATCGAAAAAATCCTCGAGTTTTATGGGCAACGTAGAACGCGTCTGCTGTATGTAAAGCACAGAAACCCCCTCCGCCTCTGCGACCAGGGCCTGCACATAGTCCGCTGTGATCAGTGTCGCTGCGTTCTCGCGTGCGATATCGCGTATTAGCGCGTCTAACCGCCCCTTTTTAGCCAGCATTATCTCTTCCATTGTAGGCCTTCGCCCAGTGAAAATAAGTTTTACCTTCTTACCCAGCTCACCTAAAGCGCGGACTTTTTTTAACTCTTCCAGGCCCTGGAATCCGATGTCCCTTCCGCGCGAGGCCTGGGCCTGCAGCTCATCGATAACAGTCACAGGCACTATAATTTCGCCTTCGACTTTATCGCTTTCAACAAGCCCGGTTAACTTTCCATTGATCAGAACAGAGGTATCTGGCACCCATTTCTTCATAATTATCAGTAAGTCATGTCTTTCGCGATATTTATATTTTGTAAACGAACTAATCTCGGTTCGGATGAGTTCTATTATCTGTTAAACGCGGCTTCTTTACTTGCTCATGCAGGCAATTTTTAAACTTTGGCAGTCTATCTTTCGTTAGCTTGTGGTGCTGGAAATGAAAAGTGGACCTTACAAACCGCTGGAGCTGGAAAAGCAGGCAGCAGAGTTCTGGGATGACTCCGGAATATTCAAAAAATACATGGTTAATCGCAAAGGCGGTAAGAAATATTATTTCCTGGACGGCCCGCCGTATGCAACAGGCTCTATCCATCTCGGGACGGCCATGAACAAAATATTGAAGGATTTTTTCATACGGTTTTTCAGCATGTCCGGTTATGACGTATCGATGCAGCCGGGCTACGACACGCACGGCCTGCCGATAGAGAATAAGATAGAAAAACAGCTTAACTTTCGCTCGAAAGCGGACATAGAAAAATTCGGCATAGAAAATTTCAACGTGGAATGCAGGAGGTTTGCCACAAAATTCATAGAAACAATGAACGGCCAGTTCAAAAACCTCGGCGTCTGGATGGACTGGGATAATCCGTACTTAACGCTGGACAAAAGCTACATAGAAGGCGCTTGGTACACTTTCAAAAAGGGCTTCGAGAACGGTTTGTTATACAAGGGAAATTACCCGGTCCATGTATGTTCGCATTGCGTTGACCCGGATTCTACAATACTTGTTGAAAATGGCACCAGAAAGATCAAAGAGCTGGAAAAATGCTGGCAGCACAACAATGTAGTATCGTTTGACACTGATTCAAAAAAATTGTGCATCACCAAGCCTTTAGGTTATATGAGGCACAAAGAAGATGCGTTCGTCCTGAGAACCGAGTTGGGAAAGAAGATAATAGCGTCCAATGACCATCCATTCTGGACAAAAAACGGCTGGCTTCCTATGTCGTCGCTTAAAACCGGGACAGAAGTCGCAACTTATAACAGTGTAGAAAGCAGGCTGCCGCTCATTGAAGAGAAAGGGAAATCGCTGGTCAATCGGGGCAGAATTAGAGACGTTATCGAAGGCCTTGAAACTTCAGGAAAGGGTGCAAATTTCAATGATTTGAAAAGCAGTTCAAGGATAGAAATCAAAGAGTATGTGCGCGAACTAAGGAAAAAAGGGTTTTCATACCGCCAGATTATAAAATGCGCAACCAATAAATTCAGAACCAAAGTTTCTAAATCGTGGGTTTCAAAGATTATAAAAACCGAAACGTCTACAAGGTATGATTTGATAATCAAAGACCTGGAGCAGCGAAGTCTTTTACCGCTTTATAGCAAAAACGCAAAAGCTTTTGTCCTTGCCAGGCTGGCCGGCCACATGTTCGGGGACGGATCGATAATAGCTAAGCGCAGCCCAAAAAGGAAATTTCCTATTTTTACCCTCGTATTTACAGGAAAAGAGGAGGATATGAAAGAAATACAAAAAGATTTAGATGCGTTGGGATACAATTATACACCGATAACCACGGTAAGAACCAGATCCAGAATAAACGGAAGATTAGTTGACGGGTTTACTACATCGATGAGATGCTATGCGCATTCCTTGGCCGTTTTGCTGGTTTGTTTGGGAGCTCCCACAGGAAGAAAGTCCGAGTGCATCGCCAGTATACCAAGGTGGGTATATGATAACAAAAAACTGGCCAGAGAGTTTTTAGCCTCGTACTTTGGGAGCGAGTTGGATATTGTGAAACCTAGAAGATACGAAAAGGGCTTCGAAGTCCTCCGGCTGCATATGCACAAGGATATAAAACTTAAATCAAATGGGATCAAATTTGCAAAAGCCATATGCGAGCTTGTAGGAAGCTTCGGAATAAGCACAGGCAAACTTGTTGTCAAAGATATGACAGTTAATGATAAGAGCAAATCCAAGATCACGATAAGCATAGATTGCAACGATGATAATATTATTAGATTTTTAAAATCGTTAGGATACGAATACTGCAAAGAACGCAAAACCAGAGCATCTCATGCCTTGGGCTATCTGTACTACAAAAAGAGAAAAGAAAGAGAGATGGAAAAAATTAAGAACCGTATTATAGAGTTGAGGAAACGCAATTTCAAGCCTGATAAAATCGCGGCTAGATTGAAAGTGCCGGAATTTTACGTAAGGCATGTTCTTTACGGAAAATCAAAACACACGCGGCCATCTAAATACATACCAGTATTCGGCAGGTGGCTAAGCGATGCATCAAAAAATTTAAAAGACGGTATGGTATGGGATATTGTAGAGAAAATAAAATACTTGGGAAAACGCGAGGTCTGTGATATAGCGGTTGAAACCCATCACAACTTCATAGTCAACGGTTTTCTGGCTCACAACTGTGAAACAGCGGTCTCGTTCAACGAAATAGAGCACAAGGAAGTGCAGGATAGTTCCATATACGTAAAGTTCAGGATAAAAAACAGCAACGACAGCCTTTTAATTTGGACAACAACGCCATGGACGCTTCCTTCGAACACGGGAATAATGACCAACCCGGATTACGAATACGTTCGGGTGAAAACCAGCAAAGACATTCTGATAATGGCAAAGGATCTTGCTGAAAAAGTCATGCTTGCCGGCAAGGCGGAATATTTCGAAATCATAGGCACGCTCAAAGGCAGCCAGTTAATCGGAACAGAATACGAAAATCCGTTAAAAGACCTTCCGCTGCAAAAGAACATCGTGGGTAAAGTCGTCCCGTCAGAACAATATGTCACGCTTGAAGAAGGCACAGGGCTGGTACACGTGGCGCCTGGGCACGGCAGGGAAGATTATCTCGTGGGCATTAAGCACAACCTTCCTGTCCTGTCGCCGTTAACAATGGGTGGCACGTTCAAGGCCGAAGCCGGCTGGCTTGAAGGCAAGTTTGTGAAAGACGCGGAAAAGGAGATAATTGAGAAACTCAGGGAAAAAAACGCATTGTTTGCAGCCGAAATTATAACACATGAATACCCGAAATGCTGGCGCTGCGACTCAAGCCTTTTGTTCATAGCGGTCCCGCAATGGTTTTTCAGGGTAAGCGCGATCCGCGAAAAGTTGGTAGAGGAGAACGAAAAAGTCAGCTGGTCTCCTTCTTTTGCGTCGGACAATTTCGAAAGCTGGCTTAACAACCTGTCGGATTGGCCCATATCCCGCCAGCGTTACTGGGGAATACCGCTTCCCATATGGGAATGCGAAAAATGCGAAAGCGTAAAAGTGTTCGGTTCTTCAAAAGAACTTGGCATTGCCATCGAAGATCTGCATCGTCCGTACATAGACGAGGTGGTTTTCAAATGCAGCTGCGGCGGCGTTATGAAGCGCATACCCGATGTCCTTGACGTGTGGTTTGATTCCGGCGTGGCCTCGTGGGCTTCCATAGGCTTCCCGCAGGACGCAAAAACCTTTGAAAGCAAATGGCCCGCAGACCTTAACATCGAAGGGCCGGACCAATTTCGCGGCTGGTGGAACTCCCAGATGATAACGAGCGTTATAACATTCGGGAAAACGCCGTTTAAAAACGTTCTGCTGCACGGTAAAGTCTTGGATTTGAAAGGTGCGAAGATGTCCAAGTCGCGGGGCAACATAATAACACCGGAAGAAGTAATAGAAAAATACGGCCGCGACTCGTTGCGGTTGTATTTGCTCGGATTACCGGCAGGCGAAGACTTCGCATTTGACATGGACTCTGTTAGAGAATCGATGAACATACTCAACACATTATGGAACAGCTTTTCTTTCCTCGAATCATACTGCAAAAAAGTGGAAAAGCCGGGCGAATTGAATTTCGAGGATGATTGGATAATATCGAGAATAAACCGGGTTGCGGCCGCGTGTAAAAAGGCCGGCAAAGACTACAACACGTCAGAGTATGCGCGCGTGCTGCGCGAATTTATTTTAAAAGATTTAAGTCGCTGGTACATCCGGTTAATACGCGAAAGAACATGGCCTTCGTACGAAGGCGCGGATAAAAACGCCGCGTTCTACACGATGTATTACGTCTTTGACAAGCTAGTGCTGATACTGGCTCCCATATGTCCGTTCATATCTGAAATAATCTATCAGTCCGTTTCGGGTGAAAAGGAATCCGTGCATCTGGAGGATTGGCCAGAAGCGGAAATTGAATTCATAGGCAGCCAAGTAAAAAAAGATGATGAATTGGTACGTTTGAGCGGCATAGAATTCCAGATGGAATTCGCCCGCTCGGCTGTCGAGGCAATAAACTCGATGAGGCAGGAGAATAACGTAAGATTGCGCTGGCCGCTGAGGAAGGCCGTTATACAGGAAACCGATACGGTCGGGAAGAACAGAATATCCGAAGGTGCGGTGGATGTAATTAAGAACGCCGGCAACGTGAAAGAATTGTTATTTTCGCCGTACCCGCAGAAAGACATGCCCTCAAAATCCGTGCAGGACACGGAAATATACCTCGACGTCCGGATGGATAACGAACTATTGGAGGAAAGCATGATAATGGAACTGGTTCGCAAGGTCCAAACAATGAGAAAAGACAGGAAGCTGGACGTGAGTGAAAATATTTTGTTGTTCGTGCGCTCTGACGCAAAGACGGAACGCTCCTTAAGAAAGTGGGAAGGAACCGTAAAGAAATCCGTGGGCGCATCAAAGATGGAATACGCGGAACACGGCAACCCCGAAACATTGGAGTTCGAAGGCGTGAAGATATACGTCGGATTTGATTTAGGGGGAGCAGGATGAAAATTGTAATTTCCTCTAAACGTATTTTAAGCGGCAAGTTATGAAATAATAAAGAATGCGGACACCATACTGGTCGTGAATTTTGATAAGAAGGGCATCAAGAACTACATAGGCGGCAATACTTTCCTTGAGATGGGATTCGCCCATGTTCTAAACAAGAAAATATTCATATGGAACGGTGTACCGTCCATGCCTTATACAGATGAGATCATAGCCACCCAGCCTTTTGTAATGAAAGAATATATGAATGGATTTTCCTAATGAATTAGGTAGCAATCATGAAAACACTTGATTCTTTGTACGCGGAAGCGGCGGACTGGTTAAAGCAGATCAGAAAAAGCGGGTTAGTCGTTGTCGTCTACCATCGCGATTCCGACGGCATCTGCTCCGCCGTAATGATGTCAAAGATCCTGAAATATGTTGGTTGCAGCTCTGTGAAAACAATTCCTTGCGATCCCGCAACACCGGCGGTCACCCCGCCGCTGATGAAATCGCTTTCGGAATTGCAGCCAGATTATCTCATATTCGTGGACATGGCCGTCGACCAGGATCCGAACCCGCTTATCCTGTTAAAGCAGAAATACGACACGAAAGTTATCGTGATCGATCATCACCCAGTGTCAATGGACTTAAACATGATCGAAATCAAGCACGTCAACACGCGTTCCGCCGACGCAACAGCGTACCTTCCGGCCTCGTACATGATGTACAGGATAGCCGGGAAAATAAGCACCGAACTTGCGAAAGATTATTCCTGGATTTCACTGATTGGAACAATAGGAGACCACGGAATCGACGGTTGTCAGGACCTGGTAAAAGAATTTTCTGCAGCCTACGGCAAAATCGCAACAACGCAGAAAGATTTTGCCAAAACCAAATACGGCAAGGCGTCCGAATACATAATGTCGGCAAAGGCGGCGGACGACGACGGTATAGAAAAAGCAAGAATGATTCTGGAACGCGTTATAAGCGTGGACGCGTTTCTGGCATCAGAAATGCTGAAGGAATGGCACGCCGAAATACAGGCTGTGATAAACTACATGGTTAACAATTTCGAAAAGGACGCAGAACTTAACCCGAACGCAAACATCGCAATTTACACAATCAAAACCCAGATAAGAATAGAATCGGTGGTAGCTTCTATTATTTCAGACAAATTTCCCCGCATGACCGTTGTAGTTTGCCGCGAATCCGGCGACCGCATCGGCTGCAGCCTGAGAAACCAGAAGTCCGTTGATGTCGGTTCGCTAGCCAAAACTGCAATAGCAGGACTTAAAGACGCTAGAGGCGGCGGGCATCCGCAGGCTGCCGCAGCGTCAATAAAGAAAACGGATTGGATAACTTTCAAAAACGCCCTGATAAACAACAACACAAGATATCCAGCCCCGACAAAAAAGTGATAAAAATAATAGTTTGAAGGTGACTAGTTGAAAATCTGCATCACAGGCGGTTCTGGTTTTATCGGATCGAATCTTGCGAGAAAGCTGGTGAGGGAAGGGCACGAGATAAAAATCATAGACGACATGAGTTCAGGGAGCCCGCATAATATCGAGGACATCAAAAGTTCAATCGAATTTGAAAAAATGTCTATACTGGAAAATGAAAAAATAAACAGACATTTTAAAAACATCGACATTATCGTTCACTTGGCGGCCAAAACAAGCATAATCGAATCCCAGAAAAATCCGGGAGTTTTTATCAAAACGAATGTGGAAGGCACTAAAAACGTTTTGGACGCATGCAAAACGGCGGGTGTAAAGATGCTGATATTCTCCTCGTCCGCAGCGGTTTATTCCGAGGGTGATGGAAAAATCAATGAAAAATGCCCTACGGAGCCAAGCACAGTTTACGGGGATTCTAAACTTAGGGCTGAGGGATTGATAAGAAAAATCTGCCCAGAGTATGAAATTGATTTTTGCATACTTAGGCTTTTCAATGTTTATGGACCTAGGCAAGTTCTCGAGGGAAAATACGCTTCCGTAGTGCCAAAATTTTTGGCATCGGCCATGAGAAACAAACCGATAACTGTTAACGGCGGCAGACAATCAAGGGATTTCATATTTGTGGATGACGTATCAGATGCATTTTTCAAGGTCATAAAACTGAAAAATTGTAAAGGGTCTACCATTAACATAGGCACGGGCAGGGCTACAAAAATCGCAGACTTGGCAAAAATAGTTAAAGAAACGGTGTACTCAAAATCTGAAATACACTTTATGAATGACGGAAACACAGGCCTGAACCATAGCTGTGCCGACCCGTCCTTGTCTTGCAAATTATTGGGGACTAAAAATTTCGCAGGCCTGCGAATGGGCCTTAGAAAAACAGCGGATTGGATAGAGGGAGCCATGTGAAAGGAATTTCTATCATAATACCAGCCCACAACGAGGCCGCGATGATAAGAAAAACCGTAACGGATTTTTTGCGCGGCTTCCCGAAATCAGAGATAATAGTTGTCGACGACGGCTCTGTCGACGGAACCGGCGAAACGGTTGAATTAATAGCCAGCAACAGGGTTAAACTGATACGCTTGGCCAAGAGGTCGGGAAAGGGTGCGGCTGTGATGCGCGGAGTAGCTGCCGCGAAAAAGGACCTGGTGGCCTTTGTGGATGCGGACAGCGCCTTTGGCCCGGGCTCTTTGAAAAGACTTTTGTCTAATTTGGACGGCTACGATTGCGTGATCGCGTCCAAATGGAAAGGTAAAAAATTCGGCGAGGTGGAAGGCAGCGCGGCAAAAAAACTTTTTGGAAGATTTTGGAACCTGATGTCAAAGGTTTTGTTAGGTCTGGATTTCGACGACACGCAGGCCGGGCTTAAATTGTTCCGGTTAAAGGCGCTCCGCGGCATAGGCACAAAACTTCTTGGAAAAGGCTTTGAGTTTGATGCAGAAATTCTTTACAGGCTTAAAACAGAAGACTTCAGGATCAAAGAGGTTTTCATAAAACCGAAAAACTACCGGAGATCTACGTTCAGTTGTCTAAACATTCCGTCCATGCTTCTTAAGATTGTCATTGTGGCCGTAGTTTTGAAACTTTTTTCTAAATCCGGCAAACGATAGATAGGACGCAACAAAAACCAGGCCTATAAGGGTAAGGGTGTTGCCCAAGCCATTCGCAACAGAGCCGTACGTCAATTTAACTTCGTCAGAGTCCGGGAATACCAGCATAAATCCGGGCGAAGCCAGGTAAATCTTCTCCGCGCCTTCCACAGACCAGTCGGGGAAATACGGTATTTTTATCAGCAACGGCGTGTTAATGCAATTTGTCGTTATCGACAGGCTTTCGTTGCTTAATTTTTCATCTACCGAACAGCTGGCGTTCAAAGGTATTTTTTTTGCTGCGTAAATGCCGCCGTCTTTTATTGTCTGGGAGAACCTTTCGTCCGCCCGGTTTACGAAAACCAGAGGCATGCCCGCCATATCCGTGTCCTTGAACCATTGCAAGGAAGCGTTTTTCCAGTCTTTTGTTATCATTGCAACAGGCTCGTATTCCGGAACCACGGCATATTTTCCGTCGGAAAGCAGTTCGTAAACGTTTATTTCGCCGAAAGAATCCAGTTTCCTGTATTGTGTTATATTGTCCAGCGAATTTTTCAGCTTGTCCGAAGTCGCGATAACATACCTTATATTAAACATCTGAAGGTGCTTCGTTCCGTTGGTCGCATCAAAATAAGAGCATCTTAATCCAGCTATCGGGCATGTCGGCGATTCTGATAATTCAGACTGCAGATAAAAAGCCGGCGGTGCAACCAGGCCAGATTCTATCGTCAGGCCTTCGATAACAGGCTTTCCTGTGAACATGGGCATCGACTCGAAAGCGCGCGGCGTGCCGAATTTGGAATGTGACGGCGAATATTCGTGGAACATCCTGCCATACGGCAAATTTCTCAAAAACGAGTTCAATTCATCAAACTGTTTCCAGGAGCCTTTCGACTCGAACCCGCTGTAATTCCAGTCTATCCATCCGTCTATGTAAGAAATATTGTTGTTGACCCATAGCATGATGAGCAGGCCTGCTATAAGCTGTGCAGCGCCTTCCGGTTTCACATTTTTTATGAGTTCGCCCAGCCCGAAAGAGGCCAGAAGAACACCGGAAAATTGCATGAAAGGCAGGAATCTCACGTCCACAAGGCCGATGACCTGCGAAAGCAGGTACAAAATGGCCGATAGCAGTGTGAGGGAAAGCAAAAAAAGGATCCTTCTGTCCTTCGTTCTGGAGCCTGTTCTGACAGCGACCAGGGAAAATAATATTACAGGCAGGTATATTGTGGGAAATATTGTGGGAATGTTTTCTATGTTCCACCTGTAGCCGAATTCGGTCCTGTAGCCCAGGTCAAACAGCAGGGGAAAAGCCCAAAACCCGAGCAGGAAAGCTGACACAGCATAAGTTTTTACCATGGTTATGGCGCTGCCGCGCGAGTTTTTGCCCAGCAAAATCAGAAAAGACCCCAAAACCGAAAATATGGCAGTGTATATGTGAGTTAATGTTACGGCAGCAAACAACAGGGAGTTTTTCAGGCAGTATTTTTTTTCTTTGGCGGATTTGTAAAGGTAGCACAGGAAAGGGAACGTTAACGCAAAACTAAGGCTGTAAGAAAGCTCTCCGGACAGCGTGCTTGGTATGTTGCCTCCCCAAACCGAATTGGATTCTATAAAAAGGAAAATCAGCGAAAGGAACGCGGCCATCGTGTTCGTTTTATTATCGAAGCCGAGGGCCCTCATGGAAAAATACGCCGCAACAGGAAGCAGGAACGTACCGAGTACTGTTATTATTTTTACGGCTACACTGGGGTGCACAAAATACGACATAAGCGCACCAAGCGCGTATGGAAGGGGGAAATAGAACTGGAATGCGGGAAATCCCAGATACCAGTCAGGGCTCCAGCCGGTTAATTTAATGCTTGGCAGCAGGCTGGTTCTCATGTAATGGAAAAGGTAATTATGCGAACCCGTATCGCCTCCGCTGACAGTAGTCTGGGAAAAAATCAGGTCGGCCTTGAAATGGCTCGATAGAAAAGCAAAGATTAATGCCACGGAAACCAGTGCGGAAACTGAATCCTTGTCCATAGGCTTACCTTTTTCTTGTCTGGAAATTTCGCGCGGCAACAGCCGCAATTAAAACCAGCACAGCAGCTGCTATGGTAATGTTGGAAAACAGGCCCGCATCATTGGTTATATTGACAAGCCCGCGCGAAAACGACGAGTAATGTTTGCCGGAGTCTTCGTACTCAACAGTGGCAAAAATAGTGTATGTGCTGCCCTGCAAAGCTGACAATGATGAAATCTCTGCGTCAACAGTTTTCTGTTCTCCGGGCCTTAGTGAAACGTTTTTATTGTAGCCTCCTGCAAACAGTTCCTTGGGAACAAAAAAATCAATCTTCGCATTTCTTCCTCCAGAATCTCTGTTTATTATTTTCAGTTTAATTCCAGCCTTGCCGCCTTTGGGTACTTTTACATCCTCCAAAAAACTGCTGATCTCGGATGAAGTTCGTTCCTTATACACAAGGTAAGAGGTAGAAACAGCCGAAAACGGGTAATTGTTTGCGTCGGTATATTCGGTGATGATCGCCACAGGATACCTGCCCGGCAGCAGTTCTTTCGTAAGGTTCACAGTAAAAAACGTGTCAACCTGCTGGTTAGGTTCAAGCTTCGCGGTGAAAAGCGTGGGGAATTCAGCGTTTGCGGATTTTACCGAGGTCTGCACGGAAAACGCAGGCTCGTCGCCCGTGTTGGACAGGACAAACTTCGCATCCGCCGTTTTGTCGTTCAGGAATATCTCTGGCAGCTGTGCGTTTATCGTTATGTAACTTGCGACCGCAAACGGTATAACGAGAAGCGCTGCAAAAAAAGAGATTTCCCGCATTTTATCACCTTGATTTGCATATAATAAATGCGTGATCGGCCTCAAACGGGTCAAGCGTAACGTAATCCAGTATTTCAAGCTTGCCCTTAATAGCGTCGACCGATTCCTGGAAAATTTTTTTCGGATCCTTTGTAACGTCTATGCTCCTTGATTTTATAGCTATCATTGCAAAGCCGCCTTTCCTTAGGAACGCGTCAGCATTTCGCAGCAGTATTGCAACCTGTTCCGGATCAGCAACATCCTCATAGACTATATCAACCTTCTCGACCCATGAATAATCCTCCGGCTTGCGCGCATCAGCCAGTATGGAAACTATGTTGCCTCGCTGTTCGCATGCACGCACAAGGTCGCTTACGGCACGCGAAGAAAATTCCACACCATAGATTATGCCGTCGCGCCCTATGATATCTGAGAAATAAGAGGCCGTCTGCCCCTGGGCAATTCCCAGATACAAAATTTTTGAACCTTTTTTAATCGGGAAGTTCTTTACACCCCTAAATATGGCAGCCGCGGGTTTTGATTTTTCCGGGTTCCATACCCTGTATTCGGAACCATCGACTGGTATTATCTTTTCAGAATACGACCTGCCCGTTACAAGGTTCTTCGTGCAGAGTTGGCCGCCAATCAAAAAAACCCCGTCAAAAATTTCCTTTAATTCCATGTTACCAGCTACTTTTCCCTGAAATGTTCAAGCGCATTTTTGACAAGCTTGTCGAGCTCTTCTTTCATTTGATCGCTCATGTCCCGGCCCGAATAAAAATCAATCCTTGCGGCAAGCGTCGCTTTAGATGCCACGATGCGCGCTATTTTTCCCCGTGTGGGTATCGGCGCGGATATCACAGCCGGATGGTAAAATATTATGCCGTGTTTCGGCGCCTTTCCCTGTTTTTTCAGAAACCTGAACAATGCCTTTTCCGCGCCCAGTAATTGTATTGTCGAAGACGGTAATTTTGAAAGTTTGTCAAGCCCCCCTGCCAGCGAAACCAGTCTGAACGCAAGCAATGGTCCTGCTACAGCGGATGTGTTGGGCATTATCTGCCTGCCCAGAATTTCAAGATAACTTTCGAGACCCCTTCTTTCGGCGTACATGCCTTTCAGCATCTTTCCCGTCTGTTTCACAGTTTCAAGGTCTTTTTCGTCAAATTCCATGCCAGCAGTTTCAATGTCAAATTTCCTTCCATCGCGCTCAAAGCTTCCGCGCAGGGTCTTTTCAGCCACGAAATCTGCGAATTTTTCATTATCCTTTATCAGGCCGTTTATCTCCGGAAAATAAAGGCCGTACCATTCTCTTAGATGTTCCGAAAGCGTGTTTATGTTTTTGTTTAACTCATCAATCATCCCGACAACACGCATTCCTACTTTGTCCTTGTTGACGTTCCTGAGTTCGGACTTGGAGCTCTCTGTTCCTACGGCCGAAAGGATCTTGTTCAATTCTGATTGGGAGCCTGTCCATTTTTCCCTGATAGCGATTTCCCGGAAAACCGATTTGGCATTATTTTCCCCGGTATTTTCAGGGTCTTTTTTAAGGTAAAATTCGCCGGTCTTTGGGCAGGCGCTGTAAAATTCCTTGAAGCCCCCTTTAGCAAGCCTTCTGAGCAATACAACTTCTTCGTCCAAAAACGAATTTTTTACAGCGTTTAATTTAGCTGATATCTGCTTGGCGTCCTTTTTGAACAGCTCTTTGTCCGCAAGTTTTCCGTTCTCGTCGAACGCGAAAATGCCCACAACTGTATAGCCCAGATACGCTTTCATTTTTTTACACCTTTCATTTGACTTATCTAAGTATTTTGAATGCGGGGGGCCGGATTTGAACCGACGAACCCACTAAGGGATCAGATCTTGAGTCTGACGCCTTTGATCATTGGTTGTTCAGACAGACGCATACCATGTATGCGTCAGTTTGCTCCACCTCATCACTCAAGTTTGACCGGACTTGGCTACCCCCGCAGCCTAAACTGATAGTGTTGACATGCGTTTTGGTTTGCCGATCAATCCCTGTTTTCTTCAGAAATATTAATAGGTTAAGAAGAAATAGCCTTGACTTCGCTTTTTAACTTCTCCAGCTGCGCTTTTAACTCGTTTAAGGAAACCTTCATTTCCGCCCGTTTAGCCTCGAGTTCCAGGTCTATGTTCAATCCCTGCGGCCGTCCCATCTCGGCATCCAGCGTTTCTATGATCTTATTGGTCTTGTCCAGGGTCGCACCAAGGGCCCTGTTTGTTTCCATGAACATCTCCTGGGCGCTGTTTAGGACAGAACCAAGCTGTTTCAGGGTCTCTATGTCGTTTTTCAAAGCCCCGAAATAAGAAAGCATTTCCTTGTAACGGTCAACTTTGATGAATAAAGGCGCCTCGCGCACCGGCGTAGGTTCTGCGGGCTTTTGCACAGGTCCGGCCGCAGGAAATTCGTGGGTCATAAGAGCCTGCTCATTCTCCATGGCAGGGCTCAATTCCCCGGAAAGTTTCTTTTTTACAAACCAGACCATATCATTCATTCTCTTTTGATTGACCTTTTCCTAAAAGGTCATATAATAACATTCAGATCCGGCTAATATAAATTTGCTTGCAGGACTAATCTGAGAAAAGACGGTTAAAATGCGGCCATGGTCTAGCGGTAAGACACGAAAGCTTTAGCGGCTGTGTAAGCTTCCCAAGCTCGTTACCCGGGTCCGAATCCCGGTGGCCGCATGATCATCAACCCAGGAATTTACAACCTCTTTTATGCCTTTCCTGTAACCTACAGTGGGACTGTAACCCAAAACCTGTTTTGCCTTTGAGATATCGTAATACCTGTCGCTTGATATGACCTTGATGTAGCGTTCAAGGACCTGGGGATCTTTCCCCTGTAATTTTTTGATGATATAATTTATTTTCGCGCCCCACACCGCAATTCTTTTGCTGACGTGTTCGTTTGGAGGAGCAACGCCAAGAAATCCAGAAACCAGCGCAAACGCCTCTTTCTGCGTTATCACTTCAGGCCCGCCTATGTTGAATGCGTCGTTAAACGGTTTTTTTACAGCAGCCAGATAGAAAGCCTGCGCGCAATCCTTTGCATGAACAAAATGCAGCCTGTTGTTGCCGTCTCCGATAATCTTCATCCTGCCTGATCTGATCAGGCTCGTTATGCTCTTGAAGCCGGTCTCAAACCCCGCGCCGTAAATCACTGTGGGGCGCAGGAAAGTGTAGCCTATTCCGGATTTTTTAATTTCGTCTTCGGATTTGATCTTGCTTAAGCCGTAAGCGTCCTTGGCATTGCGGCCCAAATCTTCTGACACAGGAAGTTTCGGATTAAACCCGTAAACAGCCACAGAACTCGCATAAACGAATTTTACCGCGTCAGCTTCGACGGCAGCATCAAGGACGTTTTTCGTCCCTTCGTAATTTATCCTCATCATGTATTTCGGTGATTTTCTGAAATCCAGCGTCGCTGCCAGATGGACCACCGTTTCGACGCCTTTCAGGGCTTTCGGCAAAGAACCCTTGTCTAGGATATCTGCCTGTACGACTTCGGAATTGCGCAATCTTTGCATGCCGGTGCGGGACATTAACCTGGTCTTAAGGCCTTTTGATGAAAACAGCCGCGAAACGTAAGAGCCGAGATTGCCATCCGCGCCGGTTATCAGTATCATGATTTAATACTCGGCAACGCATCTTATATTTATGAACGAAATTGAGCGGCTTGCAAAATTGATTTTCGAAGCCGGCCAGTTAAAGCGGTTGCCGAGAAGCGGCTGGTCTTTTGCAGGCATAAAAAACCCGGAAAGCGTCGCCGACCATTCCTGGCGCGCGTCCGTGATCGGGCTTTTCCTTGCAAAAATGGAAAATGTCGACGAAAACAAGGTTGTGAAGATGTGCTTGCTTCATGATTTCGCTGAAACGAGAACAGGCGATATAAATCGTGTTAACGACCGTTATGTCGAAAACAAGGGTGAAAGAAAGGCGTTCTCTGATATTTTTTCGGGGCTTTTTGATAATGGGTTCATTGATATGTTTTTGGAGCGCGAAGATAAAAAAACCAAGGAGGCAATTGTGGCAACAGACGCCGATTTATTGGAAATGTTTGTCCAGGCAAAAGAGTATAAAGAGTCTTCAGCGTTCCCTTCTATCTACGATTGGATGAAAAACGCCAAGGTGAAATTGAAAACAAAAAGCGCCAAGGAATTAGCGGACAAATTGGAACAGATGGATCCAACTTCGTGGTGGGACGGCCTGAAAAAAATCCCCAAAAATTAAAGTTCTCTAACGCCGTTCTTGGTAACCAAAAAATCGTTTTCAAACCTAACCCCGCCGCGGTTTACGTCATAAAACCCGGGTTCAATAGTAAACACCATGCCAGGCTCGAAAGCCTTTTTGAAATTGCTCAGGGAATTTTCATGCACGTCGCGGCCGAGGAAATGGCCTATTGAATGGATGAACCCTTTGCCAAGAATGGACTGCGCCGATTTCTGCATCTCGAATCCTGTGCCGCCATTTTCCGCTATTGCAACGCATTTATCATAGGTTTTCATTACCTTGCTTTCCGCCTGCGCAAACCAAGCGCTCCTTTTTTTGAACACGCAGCGCGTAATATCCGCGCAATAACCCCTGTAACGCGCGCCGAAATCCGCAAGAACCATATCCTTGATTTTTTTAAAACCTGTCGAATAATGCGGCAGCGCAGAATTTTTATCGGCAGCGCAGATTGTGGGAAACGCAATGCCGCAGCCATTCATGCGCATAAAAGCCTCTATCCTAGAAGCGAGGTCACTTTCCCTGGTAATCGCAGAAACGGAATCGTCCAGCGCTTTTTTGCTCACGCCAACAGCGGTTTTTATCCTTTTTACCTCGTTGTTGTCTTTGATCATCCGGCATTCTTCAAAACAGGAAGAAACGTCAATTAGTTTTAATCCGTTGGACCTCAGCCTGTTCCCGGAAGCGTACGAAAGCCTGTCGGCAACAACGCCTATTTTTCCGGATCTGGCGTATCTTTTTATTATTCCGATTTTCTCGGAACGTTTCGTTATCACCGTGGGTTTTTTGATCCCCTGTTTTCTTGCACCCTCGTAGTCCAGTTCAGACACGATTATTTCGGCCCTGTTTTTTTGTAGCATCGCAAAGCAGCCTTCGAAGGGGCCTTCCAGGTCTGTGACGTAATAAAAATTCTCGTCCGGCGTATTCGGCAGAAAAACAGCGTCTATGTCAAGGCCTTTGGAATCAATTATTTTCCACAGCCTTTTAAGACGTTCCAAAAAAATCACTCGAAAATCGTTCCAAAACCCTGCGCCACAGCGTCCTCTTCGTCGGATATTTGCTTTAGAATTTTATCCTTTTCCGCGCCTTCAACAGGCTTGCCTTTCTCCCCAATCAGCCCTTTGGCATTCAGCAAAGCCTCTTCAGAACCTGATATTTTGACGCATACGGCATCCTCTTTTGAGCCAAAATTGCCGGCATTGCGGAACGTCAGGGATTGGCGCGAAACTATGTCATCCTTCAACAAGGCCTGCTCGACCTCTGGAAAAGTCTGCCTCGGAATAAAATAAACCGCATCCATATCAATCATTGAATAATAATTTGAGCAATGTTTAAATAATCATTAAATGAGTCTTTGATGTGTTCTGTGAAGTGTGAAGTTGGTTATTTTTTGACCGGAGAGAACAGAATAGAGGGCCCTAGAGAGAAGGATACGGAGGAAAATGCGGTGTGTCTGAACGGCGGTATTCGCTCGCTCTCTTTTTGCGTGCTCTTTCCTCCAACTCTTTTTTTATCTCCGGTTCATGTGGTTTAAGTTCTTTGAACTTACGATCCAGCTCTTCCCGAGTTTCTGATATCCGGTCTTTCACATCGTTCAAACTAGCAATCGAAATTCCGCCTCTATGAGTGTGAAAACAACAATGGATTTAAAGTTTCCACCCTTCAGTTAGTTTATGGATCTGATGACCTATCTAAACGATCACAGTAACCCCATGGGCGGGGACAACGCACACCGCAGGTTTTTGAACTACATCTCCTCGAGGCTGGACCATATAGGCATACCGCCCGATTCCTGTGTTTTTTGGGAGGTGGCAATGTCTTACAATGGTTTTAATATCGGAAGGGTGGATTTGGCCGCGTTGGACATGGAAACCCTGTATTTGGTAGAGGCAAAGGTCGCCCGGAAAGGTCCAATAAGGAAAGGGGGAGAACTTGGCAACACGAGAAACAGGATAAACAGACAGTTACGAAAGGCACACGATTTTTTCGAGAAACTGTTCGGCATTGATGCCACGTGCATAGGGGTTTACCGAAGATCCGGTGCACAGCGTTTTGACTCCTATGAGCTTTACAGGTAATGATTTTTCATAAGCCTCAGACGATATAATCAGTGGTGATCAAAAAATCTAAGCTGGCCAGGCAAATCAACGAACGCCAGCCCAAGCTCATCCGCCTTTTCCCTTACCATGTTAAACCTTTCTCCGCCGTGCGGGGCCAGTACCGCTGTTATTCCCAATTCGTGCGCAAGTTCTATGCTGTCTGTGAATGGGAAAAACCCGTCGCTCACAAGCACGGAACCCGGTATGCTGTAATCTGCGACCCGCGTGAGACCTTCCTTTTCTGCGAGTTCTGCCAACTTTTGATTTTTGTATGCGGCAATGTCTATGCACATTATCCTGTCCTGCTGGCCTGTTCCCAACCCCGTTGTATAACCGTCCTTTACCATTCGTATGGAATTCGAACGCATTCTTATTCTATAGCCGGTGAGCAGGTCCTGCATCTCTCTTTCAGTGGGCTGTCTTTTCGAAACCACGTACAGGGCAAGGTCGTTCTCGCTTCTGATGGGCGTTAAAAGGGGATCGCTTCTGATTATCGAACCGTCAGGAAGCATTCTTACATCCAAGCCTTTATCGCCGGAAAATCTGGGTATAGCTTTGAACGCGCGTTCGTCGTACTCGAATATCCTTATGCTGCCTTTGAACCTGCCAACAACACCTTCATCGTAACCCGGCGCCACAAGAACTTCTGTGAACAAATCTCTTACAGCTTCTGCCGTGTCGACATCGATAGGCCTGTTGAAAAAAGTTGTGCTTCCGAATGCTGCGCGAAAATCCGCGTCTCTGGCTTTGCGATAAGTCACGCCAAGAGGCTCTGGTTGATATTGCGTTGCAAAGCCGCTTGGGTTTTCGTGCTTCATTATTACAACCGACGGATCATCGAAAAAACCTTCTGTCAGGGCTGCATAATATATGTCTTCCATGTTTGTCTGGGATGGACCCTGCTTTCCGGTTCTGTGCTCGCGCAAACTTCCAAGGAAAGAACTTGGATTGTAAAGTGCGGCTGTTTGGGTGGGATTAGTGCCGTACCTGAGGTCCTGAACTTTTTTGTAAAATCTGCCGTCCACAAACAAGGAATCTGGGTGATCTCCCACAACCTTTGTTTTCAACGGGTCTGTTGTCATACAATCATCTTAACTAATAAAGCATCCCAAACTTAAAAATCCACGTTAAGCCTCTGGTGGGATTCGAACCCGCAACCTTCTACTAGGTAAATAGACACGCGCCATACAAAACAGGCGCGTGTCAGTTATCAATAGCCTCGGACGAGATTTGAACTCGTAGCCGCCTGTTTACAAAACAGGAGCTCTGCCGGATTGAGCTACCGAGGCGTACCTTAACGGTATCTTGTTATCAAATCTTATAATAATAAAAGGGTATCAGGTTCGTATAATTAACTTTTGGTGCGGCGCAGTTCATTCCTAGCCTGTTTAATTCGTCATATAATATTTTTAAAAAATTCCCGTCTTTTAGGTGTATCCTGTTATGGTCGACGTAACCGTCTGTATCAGCAAGCCCTGCGATAAAATGCATCTTTAGCTTTCTGTCATTTAACCAAGACACCACCGCAATATCACAGATACTATTCGTTAGTGATATTATCATCGGATATGTATTTAATCCGTATGGCATACAGGTGTCCGATACGACACATCAAAACAGTATGATATTGTGGTTTCAGGCTCAATTCATACGAAGACTTATTAATATCTCTCTTAAGCCTATTTTATTCTTATGCCAAAAAGGAAGCGCAAGAACAATTTGCTGACCGTTACATTGACATTGGTTCTTATCCTGATCGCGGTCGCTCTTGCCAGAAACTACGCTTCGGGTAGAGTGCTGTCAGGATTCACCGAAAACACTGTCGAATTGGATAACATAGACCTCAAATACGATCCAAACCCAACACTGTACTTTTCAAAAGACTGCAGCGGCATAAAGATGGGCGTTACTAATGACCAGGCCTTCTCCATACGCGAAGCGCTGACAAGAAACATGTTCACCAGACCTTTGACGCACGACCTCATGATCGATGTTCTTAACTCGTTCAGGGTAAAATTGGTTTACGCAAAGATAGACGACATAAAAGACGGCATATACACGGCAAAGCTTCTTTTCTACGACGGGGCTACGCTGCACGAGGCCGACGCAAGGCCCAGCGATATGGCTTCGTTAACCCTCAGGTTCGGCAACAGCTTTTCCATAAGCAATCGCCTTTTGTCAAACATGACCAATATCTGCTAAAAGTTTTTTAATCTTTTTTTCAAGATCCTCTAGAGAGTCGTCATTCACTATCTTGTAATCCGCTATCTCAATAACCCTGTCCACGCCGAGACCGATCTGTTTTTGCTCGCGCCACTTGAACTCTCCCAAATTCTTCGGATCCCTGGATTCGCCCCTTTTCGAAAGCCTTTCAAAACGCATTTTTTCTGGCGCATCGATGCAAACGATAGTAACATCGCCCACCTTTTTTAAAATATCTATTTCCTCGATATTGCGCACGCCGTCAACGCACACAACATTTGAGTTTATTGTTTTCACTTTTTCCGCAATGCGTTTCGCAACCACATCCTTGCCGAACTGTTTGCGCAAGTCGACGGCAACGTTGTCAAGATTTTTTATGTTCGGCTCAAGCCCGCGTTTTTTCACCTCGTCGCGCACGACAAAACTCATAACAACAGTGGGTATATTTTCAGATTCCAGTATCTTGTTCACTTCGCCTTTGCCGGCACCGGGCATGCCCACGAGACAGATGATTTTCATCCCCATCCATCCTCGCTGAAAAAAATACCGTTGCTGGAGTTTTCAATCGCCCATTTCACGTAATCAATGGTGTTGGGCGGCAAATCGTTTATAGGAAACCATCTTATGTCGTCGCATTTTCCCGGCTCCATGTTTTTGATCTCGCCGCTGTACCTCGACGTTTCAAGGAAAACACAAAACCTCTCGTAATTGGGGCTCTCGAATTTCCTGTGCATTATATTTGTGACTTTCAAATCTCGCGGCTCTAACCCTATTCCGGCCTCCTCCTTCGCTTCTCTGGCAATTGCCGCTAATACAGATTCCTCGCCGTCTATGTGGCCGGAGACCAGTCCGTAGTTTCCGCCCCTTTTCAATATAAGGTATACAGCACACACGAGTTTGAAATGTTCTTTTCCCACCCAGACACCAACATACAATAATGCTAAGTGCCGATTAAATAACTGTTTATCGTCCTTCCATCCCCTTGAATTGCGTAAATTTATACGGTTTTTATAAATATAGAACCCGTCTCGTCTATTATGAAGACCGATTTAACGGTTGCTGGTTTTCTGTTCCACAAAAACAAAGTGCTGCTTATCCATCACAGAAAACTAAACCTGTGGCTGCCTCCGGGAGGGCACATCGGCAAAAATGAAACTCCGGACGAAGCCTTGGAGAGGGAGTTAAAAGAAGAATTGGGCCTGGAAATTGAAATATTGAACAGGAAAACAGTCCCTATGGGCGGCAACATTAAAAAGCAGCTGGCCGTTCCGTTTTATGTTAATGTGCACAGCGTTGGCGGGCACGATCATTGTTGTTTTTTCTATGTATGCAAATCTAAGAATCCGGAAAAATTGAAAATAAATGAGAACGAACTTAAAAATTTCGCATGGTTTTCCATCGGAGGGTTAAATGCTGAGAGTATCCCAGAGGATGTAAGAAGCATAGCCATTGAAGCCTTCAAGGCGTTTAACGCCGAAAGGGCAAGCAAATAATTTTTCTCATCCCCATCCGTCCTCGCTGAAAAAAATACCGCCGTCAGAATTTTTTATCGCCATTTTCACGTAGTCGACAGTGTTCACAGGCAGATCGTTTATAGGAAACCATCTTACATCATCGCATTTGTTTGGCTCCATGTTTTTGATCTCGCCGCTGTACTTTGAAGCTTCAAGAAAAACGCAAAACCTTTCGTAATCCGGGCTCTCGCATCTCCTGTGCATTATGTGGATAACTTTTAGGTCTTCGTGTTTGATGTCGATGCCAGTCTCCTCTTTTGTCTCCCTTGCCATAGCATCAAATACCGATTCACCGCCATCAACATGCCCTGCAATCAGGCTGTAATTTCCATCGGCAAAGCCTGTATTAAACCTGCGAAGCATCAAAACCTTGCCGTCTTTCTTCAAGACTAGGTATACTGCGCATAAAAGTTTGAAATGATTTTTGTACATCACGCATCCCACTCCTCGAAAAATTCTTTTAAAAAGGATTCCATGAACTCGTGCCTTTTAACAGCCATCTCCGCTGCCGTTTTCGTATTCATCCTGTCCTTTAGCAGTAAGAGCTTTTCATAAAAATGGTTTATCGACGTGGATTTTTTTATTTTTTCCTGCGATGGATTTGGGTCAGGTTTCACAGAAGGGTCATAGAACGTGATTTTATTATGCGCCCCATACTCCGCGCTTCTGATTATCCCTAATGCGCCAATGGCGTCAAGCCTGTCGGCGTCCTGCACCACCCTCCCTTCAATCGTGACCATTTTATCGTCATGATTCGCACCTTTGAATGATATTTTTTCAATTATTTCCGTTATCCTGTTTCTGATGTCTTCTGTTGCCCCGCATTCTTTCAGCCATTTCGCAACAACCCCGCTTTTGTAATTATCCGTTTTCCAATCCTCTATATCGTGCAGCAACGCGGCAAGTTCGATGACAAATAAATCTCCGCCCTCTATTGCGGCTATTCTCAAGGCGTTCCTTCTTACCCGGTCTATGTGGGACCAGTCGTGGCCGGAAGTGTCGCCTAAACAATGTTCTTTGACGCGTTTTTCAATATCCGCCAAGATTTGTTTTCTGTCCATCAAACATCACTTATTTCTTTGGTAAACGTTCTTAAGCCACCATCGCTTAAACACAGGCGTAGTCAATGTGGATATTATCGTGACATACGTCGCAATTGCTATGATAATACGCCGTGTCCAGCTCGTTTCCCAAGCCTTGTTTTTTCTGGTCATTTGGCCAACCATTGCCTGGACCGAGAATTGAACTCGGGACCTTTCGATACCACTTCACAGCCGCTAAGGCTCGTCACTCATAATGAACTTATGAGTCGAACGCTCTACCGCTGAGCCACCCAGGCACGCTTAATTAACTTTCATGACCCCATTTAAATTCGTTTCTTTAACATGACGCACACGTTCTTTGAAAAGATTTTGAACGGCAGTTTGTAAGAATCCTCGGCAAAAAGTTTAACCACCTTGAAACCTGCCATTTTAGCCAGCCTTTTCATTTCATTGTAGGTGAACAGGTGATAGTATCTGTAATGAACGGTTCCTTTATGGTTCCAAGCGACATACCGGTCTTTTTTACCCAGTATAAAGCGTGGCTGCGTTTTATTCCATGTGGTGACCAATGCAGTTCCGTTTGGTTTCAAAACGCGGAAAACCTCCTTGAACGCCCTTAATCGCTTTTCATAAGAATCAAGGTGGTGGAAAACAGCCACCGACAAAGCATAATCAAACGTGCCATCTTTGAAGGGAAGAGCCATACAATTTGCCTTTATCAAAGGGAATTTTACCCTGTTTTTATCCATAAACTTTCTTGCCCGGAACAGCATTTGTTTGCTTGTATCTACTGCGACACATTCAAAGCCGTGTTTCGCAAAAACAACAGAATACGCGCCAATACCACAGCCGACATCCAACAGCTTGCCTTTAGGCCATGACTTGGCATAATTTTCAGGGTTGAAGATGACAAATGGGTTTTGTCGTAAATGGTACCAGCCTTCCGCTATCGAATCATAAACCTTTTCAACATCCTCATCCGTGAATCGCATAAGTTTATCTTACTTTGGGAGTGTATTTAATCCCATGAGCGTCTCGGCAGAAACTACGAACGTCAAGAAAAAAGTCCGCACAATATCCGGTGTCAGTATCGTAGCTGTAATGACAAAACCGCTTCCTTGCCCGGGCAAATGCATTTATTGTCCGGGCGGCATAGACAAAGAAATTCCAACGCCGAAAAGCTATCTGCCAAAATCGCCTGTGGTAATGCGCGCAGCACGCGACGCTTACGACCCTTACCTGCAAACTGCGTCCCGCCTGAAGGCGCTGAAATCGATGGGCCACATAACCGATAAAGTTGAGATTATTGTGATGGGCGGCACGTTCATGGCTACGCCAGTCGCATATCGACACGACTTCATCAAAGGGTGTTATGACGGATTGAACGGCTTTGTTTCAAACACGCTTGCAGACGCAAAAAACTACAACGAAACCGCAGAGAACCGCTGCGTTGCCATGTGCATCGAAACAAGACCGGACTGGGCTTATGAGTATCAAATCAACCAAATGCTTGATTTCGGTGCGACACGCGTTGAACTTGGCGTCCAGATACCGGACGACGAAAATTACGTATTAACAAAGCGCGGTCACACGGTAAAAGATGTCATCGAATCGACCCGTTTGTTAAAAGATTCCGGTTTCAAGGTCTATTACCATTATATGTGCAACCTGCCCGGATCTGAGTTGAAAAAAGACCTGGAGATGTTCAAAGTTTTGTTCGAAAACCCAGACTTTCGTCCGGATGGCGTCAAAATTTACCCGTGCCTTGTGCTGGAAAACACAGAATTGCAGCAATGGTTCGACAAAGGCGAGCATTACGCCTACACGAACGACGAATTAATCGAGCTGCTGGTGAAAATAAAAAAGTTAGTTCCACGTTACGCAAGAATATCACGTGTGATGCGCGACATACCTGCGGAGTATGTTGTCGGAGGCACGAAATATTCCCATTTGAGGGACGCCGTGAAGGCGCAAATGTCACAGAAAGGTATGAAGTGCGCATGCACAAGGTGCCGTGAAGTTGGTTATAGTTTGCTAAGCGGAAAACATGTTGACGAAAACGCTATAAGGCTCAACAGAATGGATTACGAAGCGTCAGACGGGCATGAAATTTTCTTGAGTTTCGAAGACATGAAAAATGATATTTTGTTGGGTTTGTTGCGCCTGCGCTTCCCTTCAAGGCCTTTCCGTCCGGAGATAACACCAACTACGTCGCTTGTAAGGGAAATCCACGTATTCGGAAAAGAAACAGCAATAGGCTCGGCGTTTTCCGCAGAGCAGTTCCAGCATCGGGGATTTGGCAAAAAACTTCTAGAAGAAGCGGAAAGAATTTCGAAAGAAAACAACACGGAAAAAATCGCGGTCATTTCGGGAGTCGGCGCGCGGAGGTATTACAGAAAGCTTGGCTATACTCTGGAAGGCGCGTATATGGTGAAAATACTATGACAGAGGAAAAAGTGTATTTCAAAACTCCGAAAGGAAACACACTTTGCGGCGTATTGTCGCGTCCGAACAAGAAGCACGATTCCGTCGTAGTGATCTGCCACGGGTTCAGATCCAGCAAAGACGGAAAATCCTCTCCACAGCTGCAGAAGATATTGAATGGCAGAAACATTGCAACGTTCAGGTTTGATTTTTTCGGTCATGGCGAAAGCGACGGGAAATTTGAAGATATAACAATATCCGAAGCCGTCGAAGACGTCTTAAGTGCGATACGTTTTGTAAAAGGCACGGGTTATTCGAAAATAGGGCTCATTGGAACGAGTTTCGGAGGCATAAGCAGCATTGTGGCAGCGTCCAGATCAAAAGACTTGCGTGTTCTTGTACTGAGGGCACCCGTTTCCAATTATCAGGAGAAAGAGACGCTGAAACGGGGCAATTCGGGCATTGAAAGATGGAAGGAAACGGGATACGTCGAATACGACGATAACGGAAGAAAATTTAAACTGAAGTATGCATTCTTCGAGGATTTCGAAAACAATAACGGTTACGAGGCCGGTAAAAACATAAAAATCCCAACTCTGATCATTCACGGGGATAAGGACGATGTTGTTCCTATAGAACAGAGCATCAGACTTTCCAAAATTATCAGTAATTGCAAGTTGGAAATAATCAGAGGCGCGGATCACAATTTTACCGATGAAAATGATTTTATCAGAACTCTTGAGTCGACGGCCAATTTTATCACAACCAAACTATAGCGCAGTTTTTATCGCTTTCGGTATGTAATCAATTAATTTCGAAGCAGTCAAACCTTCTCCCCAGTCTTTAGCACACATATCCCCGGCCAAGCCATTTAAAAAAGTTGCGACACAAGCCGCACCAAAAACATCGGTACCTCTTGAAATCAAAGCACCGCATATTCCCGCAAGCGTGTCGCCTGTTCCTCCGACTGTCATATAAGGATTTCCGGTTTTGTTTATTGAAATTTTACCCTTTGCACCAATTACGTCGGTATCACCCTTCAAAACTATTACAACATCAAGCGAAGAAGAAAATTCCGTGACAAGCTGAATTCTTTTTTGCAGATCCAGATCAACGTCCTTGCCGGAAAATACGGACATCTCATAAGCGTGCGGTGTCAAGACTGCGTCTCTACCGTCCAGAATTTTATGGTTTTTAGGCGTTAGCGCTTTTATCGCATCCGCGTCTATTACCATAGGCTTTTCAATTTTAGAAATTATTTCCAAAACAGCAGCCATCGTTTCTTTTTCCATACCAAGCCCATTGCCTATCACAATAGCGTCGGCGCGTTCGGATAATTTCAAAACAGGTTTGGTATGCGATTTGTTCAGATAATCACCTTTAAGCGGAAAAGCCATTATGTCCGGCGAGAAAGAGGCCATAACATCCGCGGCCCGCCTCGGCGCAGCATTCCAGACAAGGTCGCATCCGGACGCATACGCGGCGAGGGAAACAAGAGCGGCGGAGCCTGTGTATTTGTCCGAACCTCCGATAACAAGAAGCTTTCCGTAATCGCCTTTTTTCGAAAATTTGTCGCGTGGCAAATAGATTTCCTTGACAAGTCTGTTAGAAGTTTCCATGAAAGGTGTTTTCATAATTATACCATCTCAAATGGCCATGATAATAATTCCCGATATGACAGACAAGACACCGATATATTGCAATTTAGTCAGCCTTTCTTTCAGTATCGCAAAAGACAAGACGACTGTAATAAGCACAGAAGCAGACGCTATCGGAGAAACTACAGAAAGATATTCGCCGCTTATGCCAAGATTGTAAGCCAGCCCGCCCAGAAAATTTAAAACACCAGACGCCGCCGCGATCAATATATATTTGAGTCCGACTTTTGCTTTGTCGCGCATTTTAGGGAAAAACAATATGGCAATCATAAGCGTCTGCCAAATGGAAAACAGGAAAGTTGCAGAAAGCCAGCCGACTTCGTCGATTGCGACCTTGCCGAATGCAAGAGACGAGCCGAAAAACACCATAGACAGCAGCGCTTCAGAGGAACCTTTCATTGCGTGCTTCTTGATCGACGATCTGGCTTCGGAAACCTTCACCACAGCCATGAATATGCCGGACACTATGAGCAACGCAGCCGCGGCCTGGTTTAAAGTGGGGATTTGGTGAAAAACCAAAAATCCGATAACAACCGTTACCAGCGACCAACTCGAGACAACAGGCGCAACCAGCGCAACTTTTCCTATCCTGAGCCCTTTGTATAACGCAAGAAAACCGAGTATCATTAGAAAGGCTGGCGGAAACGAGATCAACAAAGACTGTCCGGAAAAATGTATTGTGCCGGGGAAAGCCAGCATATACGCAAGCATCATAAAAAATATAGCAACCTGCCCTATTACGAGCGTCCTTATGCTTCCGATTTTCCTAACCGGGTGTACAACGATAAAATCAGCAATCCCCCAGCTGAACATTGAAAATAGCGCCAGCAAAAAGCTTTCTGTGACAGCCATGCAATTTAATTAAAACCGGAGACGGAAATACGCGACTTTGGTTACTGTTTTATGGACCCGCTTCCTACGATCCGCACGCCCTGCGATTCCGGCCTCAATACCACCGCAATTTCGCCCTTCTCGAAAACAATAGGCCTCATAAACTGCAATTTCATCGGGTTTATTGAAACAATTTTCGCGGTCTTCATCTGCATGCCGACATTAACCACGAACGTTTGGTTTTCTTTAACATCCTCTTTGAAATATTTGTTCTGCTTGTAGTCCAGTGTAACGTCCTGTGAAACTTTTTCGTCAGAGCCGCATAAAACATCCCCGCGCTGGACATCGCCGGCGTTTATCCCCTTTACAGCCAAGCCGGCGCGCGCCGGTGCTGCAGCCTCTGTAACGGTATCGTCGTGCATCTGTATGGATTTTATCATAACTTCGGTTCCGGCAGGAAAAAGTTTCATTGTATCGTAAGTTTTTATTTTTCCGCGGGCGACCTTGCCCAATAAAACGACACCGACGCCCTTAACCTCGAAGGAATGGTCGATAACAACTTTCGCGCTGCCTTCTTCAGAAACCGCAGGCAATGCGTCCATTTCGGTTTTTAAATTCTGAATTTCGACAATTTTGTATTTTTCAGCAACCGTGCCCCCGGTCATTGATAACAGCTGTTCGCGGTCGATGTCGTACGAATGACATAACAGCCCTTTGTCCTTTCCAAGAGCATCCAATGCAATTATCTGCTCGCCGGTGAATTTGTCAAGTTTTGTGATGTAAAGGATTGCGTATTCGCCCATCTGGATCGCATGGAACAGCGATTGTATTTTATCCGGGAACCCTGTTGGCAGAGTCCAAGTTTTGACAATTCCGGGGTCTTTGCGGTCGTAGATTGTTATATCGGACGACGTACCTTTCTTGCCCCAATCTTTGACGATTGATTCTTCACCGAGAAATGTGTAGTTGATGGAAATCATTTTTAAACATCTTTTATTGGGCCCAGCGAGATTTGAACTCGCGACCTGTCGATATCCCAATGAACTAAAAAAGCTCAAATAAGAGTCGAACGCTCTACCAGGCTGAGCTATGGGCCCGTCCAACTGGAAGCATACGCTGTTAGTATGCATGTGCTTCAGTCTGCTACTACAGAATTATACAATCACTGTGGTTATTAAAATAAGAATCAGAGCTTTCTCTTTCTTTGCACAGTCTTGCGTCTCCAGCCGTAATCGCGCATTTTTGGAGAACGCCCGAAGCCGCACGCCGAGCATCTGCTTTTCTGCAAGTGGTATGTGTACCTGCCACAGCGTCGGCAGCGCATGTGCGTTTTTTTGTTATGCTTCCCGAAAGAGGATGTTCCTTTTGTCATCTGATAACACCGGTAAAAAATCTACTTGTTACTTGGAAGGAGATATGAGTATGATGTTGTCGCCGCGCACAAGAACATCGCCGAGTTTCCTGTTGGTATCCGAAGAATTTTCATCGGCATCCTCAAGCCATATGTTAAGGTGCTGGTCGAAAGATTTCAAAACCCCGTTTATTTCTTCGCCGCCTTTGAGCTTGATTATCACCCGCTTCCCTTTGGCCTGGTCAAGTTCGTTAAAGGGTCTGCTGGACGCGTCGTTTTCACTCATTCAATTTCCCCATGTAATAATAAAGTAGTGATGCTTATAAATCTGATTATTGCCCGAACTAATTAATATGCACGACTCAAATTATGGTGGAGATCAGAAATGACGAAATGGAATTTAAGAGCTAACCTTAAGGCCACGGGGGGCAGGCTAAACAGCCTGAGAAAGAAGAGAAGGAGCGACAGAAGGCGTGAACCCACGTTAACTAAGCTCGGCGAGCCTCTGAAAAGGCTGAAGCGTTTTACCGGCGGAAAAATGAATTACGTAACTATGTCGGCCAACGCGGCAAACGTCACAGATCCTTCCACGGGAAAGACCAGGAAGGTTAAAATCCTGACTGTAGTGGACAATCCTGCGAATCCTCACTTTATAAGAAGGAATATTATAAACAAAGGCGCGACGATAGATACGGAAGCTGGAAAAGCCCGCGTTACGTCAAGGCCGACAAGGGACGGCGTAGTAAACGCAATCCTGGTTGAACCCAAAAAATAACCTTAGTCTAATTTTATATTTTTCAGAAATTTTGAAATAAGTATTTTGAAATTCTTCCTGTTTCCCAGCGCAGCAGCAACCAGGACAGTCGCCGCGGCCGCAAGCAATAGCAGGATTGTTGCACCCCTGTCCCTGGCTTCTTGTGCCGCAGGTTCGGGGGTTTTATTTTTTTCAGTGTCGTTTACAATTACAAACGTAGTGTTCGGCGGAATCGAAACATTGAACATTGTTGTGGTCGTGGTCGTAGTTGTCGTGGTTGTGATTGCGGTCGTTGTCGTCGTTGTCGCAGAACTACCGCCACCAGTCGGGCCGCCGGTTGGCGGACGGGCAGACACACACGCCACGCACGGCCCGCCGCAATCCGTTCCGCCTTCGCCCTGGTTTTGTATATTATCGCTGCAAGTCGGCATAACAAAAACCCCATAGACGCTGAAGTGTGTTGAGTTGGCCCAGACATATTTGTCTGTCGTGTTGACGCCCCCCACGTTTGCGCCGCTGAATAAAACCCAGCTTCCGTTAGGGTGGTTGTAATAGATTCTCAGGTTGTTTTCATCGTAACCAGCAGGAATTTCAGAGGCCGTGTAAGGCATCCTCATTTCAACCCAGGTCAGGGTCTGGTTCAGCCACCCACCCACCGATATCTCTGTGAACCTGCTTAAAGACACCGCAGCATTATTTTCGTTTGAAGGATTATTTGCATAATAAGCTACAATCAAAGAGTCTGTAATTCCGGAGTCTGACGAGGAACTTATGTTAAGTGTGATATTGGCCTCTGCCGAAAGGTTAAACAACATCACACTCCTCACAGGAACCGAGGGGTTTGAAAAAAGCGCCGTTGTAACCGAAGACGACACAGTGAAATTTCCCAGCGAGTAATTAACTGCGTTTCCAAAAAAATCGGCGAAGGACACATTGATATAAAACAGGCCGTTGTTCAGTGCAGAGGTGTTAAGGCTGGTGAAAAAAGTTGTCCTGTTAAGAAACTGAACATTACCCTCAACGTTGATAATGTAGTTCAACACCTTTCTAAGCACGCTTGCGTTCGTGGTGTTGAAGATATTTACAGTCGCCGTATTCGCGCTGTAATCGTCCGAGATAGCAAGCACACTTATGTTCCTGTTTATGCCGGCCGATCTTGGCAGCGCCCAGCCGTCTGCTAGCACAGGCGGTGACGTGTCCACGACCCTGAAAACAATATGTTCAAGCGTCGCGTTGGCCGTGTAATTCTCGTTGGCTGAGGAGTTCGCGGAAAAGTTGTAGATTCCTACCGGCTGGGCTGTTCCGGTAAACGTATTTGTGCCTATGCTGGAATTCCTCAGCAACAATTGTTCTAAAGTGGTATTTGAATAAAGCCTGGTTTCTATTTTCACATCAACAGACGACGAATTTATGTGGAACGGCCCGGGTATCTCAACAGTTGTTGCGTTTGCGCTTATAGAAGTATAAGCCGACGTGTTTTTTTGTATCACATAGTACCACGCGTTTGTTTTATTCCAGTTGTTGGAAGTATCGTTGGCGTACCAAATTACAGGATAGCCTGTTGCGTTGGCGGCCAAGTCCGTGATATTGACCGACCAGTTGCCGGATGCGGGCGTGCCTGCAAACATTGAAGCTGTGTAATTGGTGGCGTTGAACTGCATTACCGCATGGGATATGCCGGCGTTATCCTGAAGCGTGGCGTTAAACCTGTAAACCCTGTTCGGGAAATATTGAATCCCGCTGTCCGGCGATGTCGCATCGGAAACAATCAGAGGCGTTACTATATCGGCCACGGTGGCGAATAACATCTGCAAGGATGCGGAGTAGTTGTCATCGCCCCTGAAATACGCTGTGATGTTGAATATACCGGGTTGATTAAGCAGGGTCTCATTATTAACCCTGTTAGTTGCGTTCTGGTCGGTCCAGCCGCTCATGTTCGAGGTAAGCGTTAAATTTTTCCCGGAAATATTTACTGTGGCTGTGAAATTGGCAAACGTCGAATAATTGTATACAAAATTAGCTGCGCTTCCATTCAGCAGAAGCGTTATGCTGGTTGGCCGTTTTGTAACAGTTAATATCCTGGTTATGTTTGCAAAAGAATAATTTTCGCTTTCTGTAAATGCCAGCGTATAATTGTAAATTCCGCCAGATAAAATCACGGATTCATTGGGCTGGTTTATTCCTGCAATTCCAACAACAGAGCCGTTCCTGTATAACGTCAGGTTTCCTTCCGTAAAGTTCTTCCATCCGGTGATGTTTAGTGTGTAGTCGTAAGGTGAGAAGACGTCGTTATTTGTGTTATTTAACGTGAGGTTCATGAAATTCTTGGAGTAGTTCTTAGAGATTATGTATGCAATCGACGAAGTCGAGCCCCATTCGTTCTGCGATGAGTTGGCAAACCACCTGTAAACGTGAATTCCTGCAGGCAGGTCTGTTATGTTTATCCAAAACAGGCCAGCGCTGTTGTTGTAAACTTGGTATGCGGAATTTTTTGTGTAATTGGTATTGTTCAACTGGAAGATTGCGTGAGAAATTTCATCCGGCGAAATTGTGCCAGTCACGTTTATTTCAAAGCTGTAATTCTCCCTGGGCGCATACGGGGTACCGGAGTTCTTGCCTGTCTTATCATTGCTGAATACAACCGGCGTTCCGGAATACGCTACAAAATACTCCTGCGATCCTGCGACAGAAGTTCCGTTTACATATATATGCCACGGCCCGCTTACCGGATTGGAAACAAAAACCTGCTCTACAGTATCATTGACATCGGAGGGGTTGGTGAAGTTGTTTGTAGCGTTTCCCACAATAAGATCCAAATTATCTTTGGTGGTGCTGTTTTCCATCCACGACAATGTGACCCTGAACTGGGAAGAAGACACGAAAACGCTTTTCTTTTTCAGACCGCTTTGCTGAACAGACTCGTTCCACGATTTTTTCATAGAATAGACGGCTTCATAAGCGTCCAGCCTGCCTGCGCCGTAATTGTTGTTCCTTTGCGTGAAACCGTCAATGGTCATGTTGGACGTGTTGACGGAATTTATCAGTATCGATTTTATCAGACCCGGGCTTGGAAGATAGCCGAAGCTTTCGTTATGCCTTTGCATAAGCATCGCCGCTATGCCGGACACAAAAGGCGCGGCCATCGACGTGCCCGAGGCTGTAGCATAATTGCCGCCAAGATAAGAAGGGTACGTGGATGTTATACTCGCGCCTGTCGCGGACAAATCGGGTTTCGTTCTGTTATCGTTTGTCGGCCCGCGTGAACTGCCGGAAACTATTTTATCGGTTTTATCCGTATTGCCGACAGCGATGGACGTTTTCGCGCATGCGGGCGCCGCCATCGTCCTTGCTGAAGGTCCGGAATTGCCCGCAGCAACAATGACAACGACTCCCCTGCTCGTTGCATTGTCAACAGCAGCCGAAGAGCCGACGTCGTAGCAATCTGCAAACTGGTTGAATGTTACGCCAAGGCTCATCGAAATGATGTGCGCGCCGTTATCCACAGCCCATTGTATGCCGGAAACTATGTCGCTGTCAGACCCGTCGCCGTTGCTGTCCAAAACTTTTACCGCCATGATACTGGCATTAGGCGCAGTGCCGCGGCCGAAAGAACCGCCCTCGCCTGCGGCTATGCCTGCGACGTGCGTGCCGTGGCCATGATCGTCTGTTGCATTACTGCTTGTGGCCGTATTGTTCGGCGGGCATTTGTTCTGAGTGAAACATTTTTCAATTATTATCCTGTTAGGTGTCTGGAATTCGCTGTGGTTGAATACGCCGGTATCTATTATCGCGATCTTTATGTTTGTCCCGTTAGAACCGAACGTGTTCATCGCCAAATCGGCACGCAACAAGGGTATCGCATTGGATCTGAAAGCCTTTACAGGGTGGTCTATGGTAATTTTTTTGACAAAATCAGCGGATGCGAGTTCCTTTAATTTGGATTTTTTAACTTCCATGGCCACTGCAGGTATGATGTCGAACTCCTTTTTGATTTTGCCCGCGTTCGCAGCTTTGTACCTGTCGTATTTTTCCCTGTCCACCCACACGATGACTTTTATCGTTTCGTCCCCGGTTTCGTTTATTTTAACCGCAAGGTTCTTGTCAAGTTTTTCCACGCCTCTGGCATCGTAGGATTTGCCTGCTACTATGTTTGTAACTAGAATCAGGCACAAAATCAGGCCCACGAACAAAGCGGCGTTTTTCATCGATAATTAATTATTAAGGGTGCGATAAATCTTTTGTAGGATTGGAATGGAACACTACTTCACAAAATCGCCCGGCCCGGTTGGGACCATAAAGATAATAACCGCGCTAATCAACGGCGCTAACTACAGGTTCGCAACAGCCGGCGGCGTCTTCTCCAAGGACCGTGTAGACAGGGGCACGCTTCTTCTGATAGAATCCGTGCGCGTTTCCAAAAACGACAAAATTCTGGATCTGGGATGCGGTTACGGAGTTATCGGCATCGCGTTTTCAAAGTATGTAAGGTGGGTTTTCATGACAGACATAAACGAGCGCGCCGTGGAACTGGCAAAGCTTAGCGTGGAGCTGAACAAATTAACAAACGTAAAAGTCTTTGATGGCGATCTTTACGAAAGCGTGAAAGGCGTGAGATTCGATAAAATAATGTGCAACCCGCCCATAAGAGCGGGAAAGGCTGTTGTAAATAAGATTATAGAGGGCGCTTTGGAGCGTTTGGAGGCCGGCGGCTCTTTATACCTTGTGGCCCGTACAAAGCAAGGCGCGAAATCAATAGCCAAAAAAATGAAACAGGTTTTCGGCAACCAGGAATATGCGAGCAAAAGCGGCGGTTATAGGGTAATGTTTTCAAGAAAGGGATAAGATGATCGACGCCCATTGCCATCTCACGTTCAGGAATTTTGAAAACAACAGAGACCAGATAATAAAGGAATGTATGGATTCTATGGACGCGGTTGTCGACAGCGCACCTTCTATAGAAGATTCCGGAAAGTCCATAAGGCTGGCTGAAAAATATCCCAACTTTATCTTTTCGTGCGTTGGTCTTCACCCGTCGGAGATACCTAAATTGACTGCCAAGCAGATAGACAGCCAGATAGAATTCATAAAATCCAATTCTGGTAAAATCATTGCCATAGGGGAGGTCGGTATAGACAAGTTCCACGTAAAAAGCGAAGCTGACAGAAGAAAATGCGCCGACGTTTTTGTGCAGTTTATAGAACTTGCGAAAGAATTGAAAAAACCCCTGGTTATTCACTCGCGCGGCGATAATGGAGAGGCGATAAAGATTCTGGAGAACAGCGACGCAAGAAAAGCGATCATGCATTGCTTCGGTGCAGAGGATTTTTTGCAGAACGTAATGGATAACAGATGGTTCGCGTCAATACCCACCCTGATCGTAAGGTCAAAAAAGCACATGCGAATCGCAAAACAAACGCCGTTGGAGCTTTTGTTGACGGAAACAGACTCGCCTTTCCTTAGCCCGATTAAGGGCGAAACGAACGTTCCAAAAAACGTCCGCGCTGTTGTTGAGGCCATTGCTGCGGAAAAAGGCATATCATTTGGCGAAGTTGACAAAGCCACGACAAACAACGCGATAAACGCATTTAACCTGCCTCTGGTAGATTAAACTGGAAACAGCGTTGCAGATAATGTATCGACAAATGACGTATATTGGGTACAGGATGAGGACTTTAGGTACAGTCTGATGTTTTGTATTTTTCTATCGGAACTTCATTATCACTAAATATTAAAACTATGCAACGGCTATTAAATTCAGAAGTTTTGGTGACTACATGAACAAATTAAAGTTTCCGTGGGATTTTGAAAATAAAATCATTTGTGGAGATACAATAGAAGTAATGAAACAGATACCCAACGGTTCGGTTCAATTGATAGTAACCTCACCCCCATACAATCTTAAAAATTCTACGGGCAACGGTATGAAGGACGGACGTGGCGGAAAATGGGCAAACGCTGCTTTACAAAAGGGGTATTCTAATCATGACGATTGTATGTCACACGAAGAATATGTAAAATGGCAAAAAGCGTGTCTAACAGAGATGATGAGAATAATTCCAGAAGACGGAGCAATTTTTTATAATCATAAGTGGCGAGTACAAGATGGTTTGTTGCAAGATCGACAGGATATCGTTAATGGCTTTCCAGTTAGACAAATCATTATTTGGAAAAGAAAGGGAGGTATTAACTTCAACAAAGGCTATTTTCTTCCAACTTATGAAGTGATATATCTTATTGCGAAACCCAAGTTCAAGCTTGTTTCAAAAGCAAATGCGTACGGAGATGTATGGGAATTTACGCAAGAAATGAATAATGACCATCCCGCGGCATTTCCCGTACAATTGATAGATAGAATAATATCTTCAACGAATACCAAGATTATATTGGACCCGTTTATGGGGTCTGGTACAACAGCAATTTCTTCGATTAAATTTAATCGGAATTATATTGGAATCGATATTTCTCCCGAATATTGTGAAATGGCACGAAATAGAATAAAGCAACATCAGGCCCAAGCTATATTACGGTAATACTATGAAAACTAAAACACGTATCTATACGAAACAAACATTGATAGGTAGGTTAAAAGAAATTGCTAAAATGGGATTCGTACCAAACAATCGATTTGGTAATTCTGGTGGAATTGGAAATACACTCGAAGATCTTTTAGAAATTAAAGAAAACAATCTTCCTATGCCGAATGCAGCGGAATGGGAGTTAAAAACACAACACATTAATTCATCTTCTCTTACAACGCTCTTTCACATAGAACCTTCCCCTCGTGCAATTGGTTTCGTGCCACAAATATTTTTGCCAAAATATGGATGGCTACACCAAGAAGCCGATAAGAAATACCAAAAGGGAGAAATGAGTTTTCGACAAACAATAAATGGTAATTCTAGAAGTGATCGAGGCTTCAAGGTGGTTATAGATCGTAAAGAACAAAAGGTGCTTATTTCGTTTGATGCGAACAGCGTTTCTCCGAGGCATAAAGAATGGTTAGAGTCGGTAAAACAGCGGGTAGGTCTTGGAGAACTTAATCCCCAGCCGTATTGGGGTTTTGAGGACTTAAAACATAAAGCTGGAACAAAATTGCTTAATGCGTTCTATGTTCAAGCCGAGGTAAAAAAAGACACCAATAGGGAATATTACAAATATAGCAAGATTATGATGTTACAAAAGTTTAGTTTCGAAGGATTTTTGCGAGCACTTGAAGCTGGTAAAATTCTTGTAGATTTTGATGCACGTACAGGGCACAACCATGGCACAAAATTCAGGTTGAAGCAAGATTGTTTACCAATGCTTTACGAAAAAGTCACTATAATTCTTTAATTTAATTGTTGGGAAGTATCATTATGAAAGAGACTATAGTTACTTGTCCTTTTTGTAGCAAGGAGATAACAGTTAATTATAGCCCGTCGATACGCTATTCTAAGACAGAGATTACTGCTACTCTAGGCCGCAGAACCAAATGGTTTCATACTAAAGAAAGATATGAAACTATTGAAGACTGTCCAAATTGTCACAAATCTAAAAAAGAGATCCAAAAGGCATTGAACGGAGAAATGTTAATGAAGCCAAAATCCAAAGAGGATCTCAAAAGACAACTTGAAGAATTGGGCCTTTCCGGTAAACTGTGAGGTTTCGACTTTTTGATTAGTATGATAGAGTACGTAGATGTGTGGTTGAAATCTCGTCCTCAAAGGACTTTCCCTATGCCAAAAGGGTACGAGCAGCGAACAATGGAATTCGTAGATAAGGCAACCATTGGTGGTTGAGCAGTCGTCGGTGAATTATCCAAATACCGTGGCTAAGAAACCCGGGGATATTGGCTCTACTTTGATGCTTGCAAATAATCGGGAGAATACAGCCGTCCTCCGGGACAGGCTAGCCGTCAAAATGGCCGTGTATTTCAATTCGGACGAGATAAGAAAACAACAGGCAACTGGAAAAGAAAAGCTAAGTATGACAGACCGGCTTTATGTGGTAGATCGTGAGTTGATAGAATTAGACTGGGAACTTGAAAGATGGATGTAGAGCTTATTAATTGCACAACCGATATTGGGTATTAGGCGATGTTTTGACATTCAATATTCGTGATCTGTTTCGCAGCAGCAAAAGAAACGTAGCCATTTTTATCGACGGCCCGAACATGATTCGCAAGGAGTTTAACATAGACCTGAAAGAAGTCCGCGAGCGCGCGCAAAAATACGGCAGGATAGTTTTCGGAAAAGTATTCCTTAACCAGTTCGCGTCTGAAAAGCTAATCGAGGCCGTGGTCAGCCAGGGCTTTGAGCCTTTGGTGACACTTGCCGTTGAAAAAGACCAGGATATAGACGTGCATATGGCAGCCGAAGCCATGGAAGCTGCTTACAGCAGCAACATAGACGTTATCGTTATCGTATCAAGGGACACGGATTTCCTGCCGGTAGTGCAAAAGGCAAAGAAAAAAGGCAAGATAACGATTGTAATGGGTTCCGAGCCAGGCTTTTCAATGGCTTTGAGAAATGCGGCAGACCATGTTGAGGATTTGACAAAGAAATAAATATTTTTGTTGGACAACAGCCCGCAGTATGTGCTTATATAAATTCCTTGTATTCTGGCGTTGTGACTAAAGTGCGATTTGTGATTAAAGTAGGGCGGATGTGATTAAAGTCTGTGAATTGGTCAATTTTCGATCAGGCAACCCAAAACAACACGTAACCGTTAAATAGGGGTACCTTTCGATAGTTCTATATGGTTAAGATCGAAAACATATATTTGGACACATCATTATTGATCGGTGTTGCCCTTTCTCTTATGGATAGTAAAAACGACGATACACGCATCGTAAAATTTCTTGGCAAGCACAAAAGTGAAATAACGGCTTATACATCTTTTCTTTCCTTGGCAGAGTTGGCCAAAACGATTAAAACTGACAGGAGATTTCGAAAATTCTGGAGTAATGATAAATCCATCGTTGCCTTTATCGATACCGTTATCAAGACTACGAACTTAATCATTATAGAAAACGAAAAGGCTATAATTCGAAAAGAAATAATAGATTTTGTCCTTCTTCACCAAGAAGTTTCTGACTGCCTTCATGTAGGTCTGGCAAAACTTAATAATCTGTGGTTCATTACTCACGATGATAAGATAGGAAAAATAAAGCCATTATACGAGAACATAATGACAGACACCAAACTAATGAAACAATTCGACGATTAATCTTTGCTAAGATTTTTCATTATCTCTTTTACTTTGGCCTTTCCTTCCTCATAGGTAAATGTCTTGGTGGGCTCTAGAACAGTAATAAAATGGCCGTTAAGCTTGACAGTTTTCCTTTTCATGTCCTTAATGATAACGTTAACGTTTTTTCTCATGTTATAATGTTTCAAAGGAATAGCATATAAGTTTAAATACTTAAGTAATCTATTAATCACTATGTTAACTAATGAATTGAGAAATAAATTAAGAGAAGAACTAAAGAATAACCCAAAAAAGGCTATAGAGATTTTGAAAAAAGAACCTCAAGTTATAGAAATGCTTCTTAATGCAACCGAACAGGTAGAAAGGGAGAGAAACGAAAAAATAAAATATGTAAACATGACGGCAGAAATGGACATACAACTTCGTGATAGAGCGTATCAACTGAAAACCACGCAAGGTGCACTGATCGGTGCGGGTCTTTTATTTCTACTGTTGTTACTCGAAGATTAAAGTCGCCTTGTTGTGATTTTAGTCGTCGTTTTTGGGCACTTAAATCACAAGGCCTTGTATTCTAGTGTTATGGGTTACAAAACCAGAACATTTCCTGATATAACCGAAGCTAGAAAAATTTTGGAACTGGACTTACGTAGATATTTCAGAGCAATACGGGCCATGCGCTCTTACAACCAGTTCATAGAAGCAGCCAGCCCCGAAGTTGATGTTGTCGGGCAGGAAGCGGGAAAGGTTATATCAGAAACCGGCGCCATTGGAAAGTTAAGCCTTACCAGTTCATATCTCGGTTTCATGGATATTACCGACGGCAAAATGTATGACACGCACTCAATGAGGAATGCGATGGCAAGCGGGTATTTAATGGAAAGATTTATCAGCGGTTTTCATTTCTGGCTTCGTGATGAGCGTGTGGCGTTTGAATGCCTGTATGTGGATGCGCCAGCCCATGTAAAAATGATCGGGTCAATGGGGACAGAAACGATAGACGGAATTGTCCGCCTCGGCGCAGAAACCAGAAGCGAATCCGGCATGGTCTTTCTCAATGCCCCGGAAAAACCGGAATTTTATTTCGCATTTGTTGCAGAAGATGACACTGGTATGCATGCGAATTTACTTGTCCGATGCATTTCGCAAGATCCTTTTTACCTGTCCCCGCGTCCCTAGTATTTCACCCTGTATCTTAATATCCCGCCGATTCCGCCAAGCTCTTTTAGCTGTGCGCCTTCTCTTGTGCTCGAAGAAACGATGTGGTATTCCGTTTTGAAGTCCTCTGCGGTTGTTATAGCAACGTCGATTAAGTCTTCGGTATTAACAGTGCGCATTTCCATCCTGCAATTGGAGCAAAGCTGTTTCTCGTTGGGTTTGTAATCGCGCGTTTCTTGGTTGCCGCAGCTTCCGCACTTTAAACCCGAACGAATCCAGTCAAAATCCTCGGACACTATCAGCTTCTGCAGCATACCGTTTTGCAGCGCCTCTTTGACTTTTCCCCAGCCGTAGATAGCCAAGCCGGAATCTTTCTGCAGCTCTGTGAAAAAACCCTTCAGGAGCTCTATCTCCTTTGTGACAGCGGCATTTGAGAGTATCTTTTGCGCCCTGTTGACAAGCTCGTGCAAACCGGCCTCGTTTGTATAAGAAATGTCAACAACTCCGGCCACTTTTTTCTGGAGTTCGTAATGCAGATAGCCGTCTTTAACAAAATCGTCTTTAACAGGTCCCGGCCCGCCGATGATTATGCCGATAAGCTCTTTCTTTCCAAGGAACGCCTGCGTAGCTATATCGGAAACCTCTTTCAGGAAATCATTCAGCAAACCTTCGCGTATCCGCGCATATCTTTGCTGGCTGTTGTGCAGAATCAGCCCGTTTGCTATGAAATTGTTAAGTTTTGGCACAGATATATCATAGAATATGCCAGGCGATTCCACCGCCTTTTTACCTTTTATTTTCAGCGCGATCAGGTTGCCCAAAACTTCGTGTCGTAGATAACCGATTTTTTTGTGCCGTATTAAATCTTTTATTCGGTTTGTCTTGCCCTTGGAGGAAAATCCTATCATCTGCTCGAATTTCACTATGTACACTGGCCCTGTAATTCTGACACAATATTTATTTACCTTGGAAAAGCTGCCTTTCGGAGACCTTACGGAAAACGATGACACTATACCGAACCGCAAAAGCAGCTGCTGGAGTGTCCTTATCACAGCTTCGCTGGACATGGTTATCCCCACCACACCAGCGTTCGTGTCTATATAACCCTCTGCATCGAACAGCCCTTTGATAAAAGCCGCAACTTCCGGGTTTTGCGACATTTGGATCTGTTCAGGTATACTTCTTGAATGCGCATTCAGCGCCACGGACGGGAACACAGTGTTTATAAAACCGGACAGGTACTTGCTGTGTATTTTAATCTCGTAATACCCTTTTGAAACCCTCTTCCTTATTCTGGTGTTTGCGCCAAACAGCCTTCTGGACAGGGAACTGTAAAACTCCGCCAACTGAATATCGCCTTCGTACAGTCTGGGCCCGAACTCGTCAATACCGCCGCCGCCCATGAAGTACCCCAAAAACTGGCAAAATTCCTCGTTAATCAATTTTGGTATTTTAACGAGATCCGAAGATTCTATATGATGCCTGTAAAAATACCCCCTGTCGATACCAAGCAGGCTTAGTAATTTATTCAGATTTTCTTTTTTCAGCATTCTTTGGTTAAGCTCTAGTTTTGATATTATTGTTTGAGAAAGGCCGAGTTTTTTAGCCACATATTTTTGTGACATCCCGTTTGAAATGCGTTTCCGCACCAGCAGCTTAATCCCAGTCGCCTTGATCCTTAGCGATTTTGGCGTCTCATAATCGATGGACATGCGTCTACCTTCAAGGTCCATTTTTAGTGGAGAAAGCAGCAGATCCCCTTCTTTTATTTCTGATAAAGGCCTGGACATTATCGTGTTCCTATCGAAAACAAAGAAATTGTGTTCTGGGGTTGCGACAATCTTCATAGACGGGGCTTGTGTAACTATTTCATAAGCGGTCTTCGCTTCCCTTCTCCTGATCGTATCAAAGCTGGTGCTTTCTGTTTTGTCTTCGATAAAATTGAAAGCTGACACACGGCCGCCTTTAAGGTCCTTAATGCTGACTAGCCTGCCGTCAGGAACCTGCACCATGGTGTTTTCATGAACGCACCACCCCCCGGCCGCCGTTTTGGATGGCACCAAAGAATCGACGTGTTTGAACACAACTATTTTTTTGCCGGCCAGATAACCTATCGTAGCCTCGGACTTGTCCACGGCCAACAAACCGTAAACTTCCTTGTCCTTTACCATTTCTTCAAGGGGCTCAAGCACGAATTGCTGGTCGCACCAGTAAAGCTTGTTTTGCATTTTCTCCGGCGGCTCAATAGCCCACAAATCGAGTTTCTGTGCGCCTTCGGTTTCAGAAACATTTCCTGAAAAAATCGCGAGCCCGTTCTCCGGAGTTTCGCGGTAGATCCTGAGGTGCTGTATTATTTTATCCAGCGCAGCCAGCACGTTGTTGCGCGTGGCTTTTGACTTGATGTTTTGTGTCGTAGAGCCTTCGGATTTTAGCTGGTTTATGATATCTATCAAACTGTAGCCTGCAGGAACATAGACCGTAACCAGTTCCGTGTGCCGCCCGCGTATCTTCTTTAGCCGGCGTATGAGCTTTTTTAATTCTATTATCCTGATATCATTGGGCATAGCAATCAATTGGTTTGTTATAAAATAAGAAGCAATTTCGCGCCCATTTCATGCACATCAACGACATTTTTGCCTTCCAGTATTGTGCCGAGCCTTATGTCCCTGACGTTCATCGCGCCGCTGATGTCCTTCAGAACCTTTGAAACACTGCCTAAATCCTCGTCTTTGCATTGGATTATCAGTTGTTTTATTTCCGAGTTAAGCGGCAACGAATTTGAAGTCTTGAATTTTCTAATCGCAGAAACAACCAGCTTCGCAGCCCCCCCGGCCTTTTCGATGTTATCGTCTATCGAGCTTTCGTCGGCTTCCGGCCATTCCGTTTTGTGAATGCTCGCAGAATCGCTGAAGTTTTTGAAGTAGGACTGATAAACTTCCTCTGTGATATGTGGCATGAACGGGGCGAGCATTTTAGTGCAATCGAAAACCAGTTTGTACAGCGTTGTTTCAGCCGACTTTTTTTCTATGTTGTTGTAAAACCTGTACTTCACAAATTCCAGGTAATTATCCGCAATTTCGTGCCAGATGAAGTCGTGTAAAGTCTCAAACGCATACGCAAACTGGTAAGATTCCAGGCTTTCGGTTATGTCCTTTATCTTTTTGTTTAGCCTTGAAATGATCCATTTGTCCATAACAGATGTTATCTCAGAAGGTTTTTCGAAATCCGCAGCGTTTGAGGCGAAGAAACGAAATATATTCCAGAACTTGGTGGAAAATTTGTACGCAAATTCCATATTCTGCCAGTTGAACGCGGCGTCGCCGGAATACAAACCGAGCATAACCAGTCCTGCACGAAGCGTGTCTGCGCCGTGCTTGAGCAGTATCTCGTCCGGCAAAACGACATTGCCAAGGGATTTGTGCATTTCCCTGCCGTCCGGGCCAAGTATTAAACCGTTGACAAGTATGTTTTTCCACGGCCTCTTGCCCGTTTCCAAATAACACCTTAGTATGGTATAATACGCCCACGTCCTTATTATGTCATGGCCCTGTTGCCTCAGGTCAGCAGGATACAATTTTTGGTGAAGCGCCATGTTGTTTTTCCAGTAGCCTGAAATGACCAGCGGCGTTATTGAGGAATCTATCCAGCCGTCGCAAACATCCGTTTCTCCGACAACATCGCCGCCGCATTCGCATTTCTCCGATTTATACCTTTCAGACGACGTATCAACAGGAAAATTTTCCGCAGGATATATTTTGCCGCAACTTTTACAGTGCCAAAAAGGGATAGGCGTTCCGTAAACGCGCTGCCTGGAAAATACCCAGTCCCAGTCCATCGAATTTACCCAGTTGTCGAGCCTTGTTTTCATGTGATCCGGGAACCAGTTGATGCCGCCTGAAATTTTCAATATGTCATTGGAGCTGTCCTTGACCTTGATTGTCCATTGCTTCATGGGGATGAATTCTATGGGGTTTACGCACGCTGACCGCTCGGTGTGGCACAAAACGTTGTGGGAGAATTTCTCTTCCTTTTCAACCAGGCCAAGCATGCCGAGTTCTTCGACTATCTTGATCCTTGCGTCAGCAAGTTTCATGCCGGCGAAATTTTTCGCGTTTTCGTTCAACTTGCCATACACATCGATCAGGTTTATCGCAGGCAAATTGTAGCGCTTCTGCCATTTTATGTCCATCTCGTCGCCGTAGGTGCACAGGTAAACCACGCCTGTGCCAAATTCCATGTCAACGTCCGGGTTCGCTATGACTTTTACTTCCTGGCCGAATATCGGGATTTTTACAGTCTTCCCGGCCATATCCGAATGTTCTTTGTCTTCGGGATTAACGAACACCGCAACGCACGCAGCCATCATCTCAGGCCTTGTGGTCGCGATGGTTATTTTCTTACCGTCTTCAACATTGAGTTTGATGTAATACAGAACGCCGTCCTTTTCGACATAACCGACTTCGGCCTTTGCAAGTGTCGTTGCGCATTTGGTGCACCACATCACAGGGTGTTCCGCGCGCTCTACAAGGCCTTTCTCAAAAAGTTTCACAAGAGTTTTCTGTATAAATCCCACGTATTCTGGCGAGTCCGTGGTATATTCGTAATTCCAGTCCGCGGAATAGCCTACAGACGACATGTATTTCTTCATGCCGGCTATGCAGACGCCTGTCCACTCCTTGCACGCGGCCAGGAATTTTTCCCTTTCATTTTTCCTTATCTTGTAGTCTTTTTCCACCTTTAATTCCGTAGGCAATCCGTGGCAGTCCCAGCCCTGCGGCAGAAGCACGCCAAAGCCTTGCATGCGTTTGAAGCGGGCGATTATGTCGTTCCATGTCCACCACAGGACATGCCCCATGTGCGGAACCCCTGACGTGAAAGGCGGCGGCGTATCTATCACAAAAGTCTTTTCCGCGTTCTCATCGAAATTGTAGACCCCGTTCTCTTTCCAGTAATCCTGCCATTTCTTTTCCGCTGTTTTCGGGTCGTATCTTTTTTGCATCTCCATTTTATCCTTCCCGTGAAAATTCACTTACGTATGTATTTGCTTAGCGGAGTGTAGTTTTTATCCAGGTCCAGTTTCATTCCATCCGCGGCCGCGATCACATCAACGCCGGTTTCTTTTGCGGCCTTCAGCGCCTGTTTGTCCGGATCCCGCTCAATAACCTTCATCCCGAAATGCTGAAGCACGCACAATTTAGGTTCGGTCTCCTTTATCAGGGTTATCGCATTTTCAAGGTTCATGTGCATAGGCCATTTATCATTGTCCGGTCGCAGCATGTTTATTATCAGCAAATCCGCTTTTTGGTGGTATTTATTTAATTCGGGAAAATATTCACCGTCCGAAGTGTAGGATATGGTCTTAGAGCCTTCTATCCTGAACCCTATGCACGTAGGATCCGTGTGCCTGGTGGGCGTGGCTTTCACGGTTATGTTTTTCAGGTTTGTAGAATCGCCAGCCTTCATGACAACCACATTTTCAAGCGTTTTCAGGTACATTTTAAGGACGGCCGGGCTGTCGTTTTCGTAGCCTCTTACCGCAGACACGCTGCCTACCAGTATTCCCTTCGGGTTTTTCGTGCCCTCGGTCATGGCATCGATTACGGCATTGCAGTCATTGGAATGGTCAAGGTGCACATGCGAAAGCATTATCACATCAGTATTCCTTATGTTTACTCCGTATTCTTTTGCCCTTACCAAAGCGCCTGGCCCCGGGTCTACATGGATGTTGACGCCGTCCATATCTACCCTGAACCCTCCGGTTGCTCGCGACTGCGTGGCCATCGCGTATCTCCCGCCTCCGCTGCCTAGGAAAACAAGTTTTGCCATAAAGATCACTAAACTACGAAAAGTTCCTATGAGATCTTATTCATTAGACAATTATATAACACCAAACCCTTTTATAAAAAGTGTTTGGATTCCCAAAACGATCAGGTTTTGTAAATACAAAACAGTGTCTATAGGAAAGGTAGGCCGGTAGGAGACCGAAACATACCTCTTGTATGTTTCAGTTTGGGCAGGGCCAGTAGATCAATGGCAGATCGCGACGTTCGCATCAAACCCCTTTCTTTAAAAAGAAAGGTCTTTGAATGCCCCAAAGAAAATTTAGCGAAACACGTCGAGGCTTCGGGTTCGAGTCCCGACTGGTCCAAATAAGCCTTCATAGGAAATCATAGATTTCCTATGCACGAAAATCTATGATTTTCGTTGTCTTTCGAAAGAAAGCCTTAACAGCGAAAATCAACGGATTTTCGCGTGTAGGAAACTAAAAGTTTCCTACAGGGAA
>JACPZZ010000027.1 GCA_016195275.1 Candidatus Aenigmatarchaeota archaeon
AACGCAGAACGTAGCGAACCATTTACCTGAAGATTCTTTCTTCAAGGTTAGGGTTTTTACCTTGCCTTCTATCTCACGGTGTTTCTTGATTGAAATTTCCCCGAACGGGGTGACCTTCAGCTTCCTGCCAAGCTTGAATCCCGTTTGAGGATAATTCAAGCTCTTCATTCGGTCTATATTTTTGAAGCGCGGGTATCCGCATTCTTTGCCCTGCTTTCTCATTTTGACCATGCGCCATAACGATTTCTGAAGTCTGTGAGAAAGCGTCTGGGCTACTTGTGAATACAAACCGCTGTTCTTTACCATTGTTTGCATCTCGCTTTTTGTGAGGAATTTCTTTGTTTCGTCATATTTTTTCTTGTTAGCTTCAAGAAGTTTGTTCCACAGGTTCTTCTCTATCCAGAGATGTTCTTTCATTTGTACTTCTTGTTTCTTTGATGGATAAATTCTGAATTTATAGGTTCTCATTACATCCCCTTCTGTTGAGTATGACACGCCCCGTATTTATGCGTTTTGTTTGCGGCGTTCCGATATGGTTCGCATTCATCCCACCTCTGAAGAGTGTGGGATTTCCCGCTCACTTAGTTAAAGAAGTCCGGGTATAATTATCTTTGGTGCTAAAGTGGCGCGTGACCTGCTGAAAGGGCTTTTTTCATTGATACGGCCGTTGAACTGTGCCATGTCCGCCATTGCGGTGCCTGTCGCCTTCTTGTTTTTGGCAGGCCCTTCCGAATTAACCAATTTCCAGAAGGAGATGTTTCTTGGTCCTCTGGTTGTATTTTTCATGTGCGCGGGCGGCAACGCGCTCAACGATGTCGTCGATCTGAAGGTAGACAGGGTGAACAAACCTTCAAGGCCCATACCGTCAGGTATGATAACAAAAAAACAGGCCCTGATTTTCTCCCTGTTGATGTTTGCAGCGTGCATTTTTGCAGCCAGCAGGGTTTCCAGGACGGTTTTAGTCGCCGCTGCAGCCGGCGCGCTGGTACTCGGGTTTTACGACATATTTTCAAAATCGCTGGGCGTTTTAGGAAATATCATGGTGTCTTTGGTAATAGGATCCCCGTTCATGGTAATCGGCATGATCACTGCGGAAACGCACAAAGCCGTTTACCTTGCTATCGCCGCAGCTACAATAACCTTCGGCCGCGAGCTTGTGAAAAGCGTTGAAGACGTCAAAGGAGACTCGGTTGTCGGCAGGTTTTCACTGCCCGCAAGATACGGAAAAAGGAAGACGATGTTTTTGGCCTCTGCGTCAATACTCGTCGGATCAGCTTCGCTAATTTACCTGCGGGCATTTTACGGCAGTGTCTATCCGCTCATACTGTTGTTTGCATTGTACAAATTTTCCGGCGCGGTGTTGCAGCCGGTACGTATGAACGCGTCTAAAGCCGGAAAACTTTCAAAAGAAATCAAGGCAGGCAGTGCGGTAACAATAATCGCGCTCGCGGCGGGAAGTTTGTTGGGTTGAAAATTAAGATTTTTAAGAACAAGGCGAAACTAGACTTTCTCTTTTCCGGCCAGTTTTATTGCTTCTGCCATTCTTTTTATTTTGTCGGAATTGCCGTTTAATTCAAACGCGGTCCCGATGTGTATGCCGTCCGCCCCGGCCTTTATTATTTCAGTGGCCTGCTCCGGCTGGCGCACGCCGCCCGCATAAAAGTATGGTATCGTTAACACACTGCTGACAGCTTTCACCAGTTGCGTGGGTGCAGGTTCCGGCGCGCCGGATCCCGAATCGGTTATCATAAGTCTCGCGCCCATGTACTCGCCTGCCAGCGCTGAGGCGGCAGCCAGATCCGGCCTTGATCTGGGCACAAGGTTTGCGTTTGTTAGCCAGCCTACGGCCATGCCCGGCTCCAAAACAACGTAAGCCGTAGGTATGCATTCGATCCCTGCCTTTTTCGCAACAGGCGCGCCCTGTATCTGCGCTGTCGAGCTCCAGTAATTGTCCCGCGAGTTAATAAGGTACATGAAGTAAAGGGCGTCGGCGTATTCGGTTATCGTTCCTACATTGCCGGGAAAGAGCACAACCGGTATGGAAACGTTTTCCTTTATCATTTTCACAGTGTTGTCCAGTATCTCACCCTGCGCTCCGATCGTGCCGCCCACAAGTATTATGTCAGCGCCCGACTCTTCAGAGATCCCCGCGATTTTATCAGGCTTTTCAGGAACGCTCTTGTCCGGATCGATCAGGGTAAGAAGTAAAGCCCCTTCCTTCTCGATCTTGTCGCTGATGTAATTTTCGACTTTACCCGGTTTCATATTATCACAGCAAATACTTCGTCAATGTTAAAAAAACATACGTAGCGTAACCATTAATAAATGGCCAAAGTTATGTATTTTTTGATATTGCCATGACAGACGAACAAAAGGCCGTTTTTCTGGCCCTGGCTGCCGGAGTTATAGCTGGTGTCTTGTCCAAATACGCCGGCAACAGTTTTGGTCTGGTAGCCGGCATAGCCATAGGTTATGCCCTCAATGCGCTGCAAAAAAGGATGTTCGGCGAAAAGAAGCAAGGCTGGCCAACAGGCAATGTAACGATGCCTTACATTTTTACGTGGATAATAGCGTGGGTATTCCTGGTAAATGTTTGAAAGGGATTTGGTATGGAACGGCATTACGTATCTGAAATAAGCCCGTCAATGGACGGTAATACAGTCAATGTTTACGGCTGGGTTGAATCTATCCGCGATCTTGGAAGCTTAAAGTTCATCGTTTTGCGCGACATGACAGGCACGATACAAATGGTTGTGAAGAAAGGAGCGATAGACGCCGGAACATCCAAGATTATAGATTCTGTGTCGCGCGAATTTGTAGTGAAAGTGCGCTGCCTAGTCAAGAAGAACGAGAAGGCGCCTGGTGGGCGTGAACTCCTTCCAAAGGACATTGAAATCGTTTCTGTTTCAGAAACGAATTTTCCAACAGACATAACCGACAGGACAAAATCGCATTTGGACACAAGATTGGACTGGCGTCCTTTGGACTTGAGGAACACTAAAAACGCCGCGATATTCCGCCTGCAGTCGAAAATAGTCAGCGCTTTCCACGAGTTTTTTCAGGGCAACGGTTTCGTCCATACGTTCACGCCTTCGATAATGGGCAATCCTGCCGAAAGCGGGTCCGAGGTTTTTCCGGTAGTCTATTTCAACAAACAGGCCTTTTTGCGCCAGGATCCCCAATTGCATCGCCAGTTAACGGTAGCCGGCGGCCTGGACAAAGTTTACGAAATAGGTCCGAGCTGGCGCGCAGAATTAAGCCATACTGTGAAGCATTTATGCGAGCATCGCACATGCGCCGCGGAAATAGGTTTTATAGAGGACGAATACGACGTGATAAAACTCGAAGAATCGATGATAGTTAATATTTTCAAAAAACTGTCCGAGAACGCCAAAAACGGGCTGGAAACTCTGGGCGTTAGGATCAGTGCCCCGAAAGCGCCTTTCCCGATACTGGAGTTCCCGGAGATATACGGCATCCTTGAATCCATGGGCAAAAAATTGAAGCGCGGCAGCGACCTTGATACAGAATCCGAAAAATTGCTGGCCAAATACGTGATGGAAAAATACGGCTCGGAATTTTTCTTTGTCAACAAGATCCCGTTTTCGATAAAACCGTTTTACGTGATGCGCGATGATGAAACCGAATACGCGCGCAGCGTCGACCTTTATTTCCGCGAGATCGAGATGTCTTCGGGCGGGCAGCGAGAGCACAGATACGACAACCTGATGAAAAACATAAAGGAAAAGAAGCTTGATGCTGCGGGTTTGGAGTGGTTTACTAAATTTTTCAAATTGGGAGGGATACCGCCCCACGGAGGTTTTTCAATAGGCATAGAAAGATTGACGAAGCAGATAGCTAATATTGAAAACGTCAGAGAGGCCGTATTGTTCCCCAGAGACCCTGAGAGACTGGTTCCGTAATTATTTTATTTTTTCAGAAGCTTGAAAAAAGCTTCTCTAGTCAAACCGGCTTGTCTAAGTATGCTGACAGAATGCCTTTTGCTATCTCTGGGTGATTGGGCACTGCAATTCTTATATCATTGGTCAAGATACTATGTAAATGCCGTCCTCGTCTTTCGATAAAGCTGTCTTGAATTGCATCATGCAAAATACGCGACCATGTTCTTGAATAACTTTATCCCGTCCGGCTCCATATCATCAACGCCGGCGCCCATTTCTCTCTTCATTCTTGTGTAATGCGGGTGGTTTGTCATGTGGTTGAACGCTTCGAAATGCGGCATTGTCCCGAATATCCTGCCGGTCTTGTCGCATATGCCTGCTATCGCATCGACAGACCCGTTCGGGTTTTCCGGGAATTGGGCAGCAACATCCCCGTGGCGGTTGACATATTGCATGACAACCTGGCCGTTTGCATGCAATCTTTGCAACGCTTCCGGGCTGGCGGTCACAAATTTTCCTTCTCCATGCCTGACCGGAAGGTAAAGGCCGTCCAAACCTTTTGTGAAAACGCATCTTGAATTAGGGTTTACTTTTAAACGGACCCAGTTGTCATAGAAAAATCCCGCGTCGTTGCTGGTCAATGTTGCGTCTATTTGTGAATCTTCGTTGTTGAATACGCCCAACTTGGCTGCTATCTGAAAGCCGTTGCAGACATCGTAGATTAGTGTGTCTCTCGCATAGAATTCATGCAATTCTTCATCCAATTTGCCAAGCCTTTTTGCAGTCGCGACGCCCGCTCCAAGATCGTCGCCGTCAGAAAACCCGCCGCATATCGCAAGTATCTGGCAGTCCCTGAGGGTAACATCGCGGTCTAACAGCTCGTAGATCGTGGCTATTCTTGTGCGCGCCCCTGATTTACGTAATGAATAGTCAAGTTCTTTTTCCGTGTTCAACCCGTTGCCTGTTAATATCAAAGCTTTCGGTTCCATCAGTTCCACCCAAACCTGCTTTGCCACGCATCCTTTAGCCCGTAAATGCTTGCGGTTATGACTGTGCGCCCGTCCAAACCGCGCACGTAGAAACTGTCGCCGGCTCTAACATTTCCGACACGTGCATATTGTACGGAACCCATCGTTTTTTCAAATTCGTCAGCTTTCGCAGGGTCCACAGTAACGACAAACCTGCTTGCGGATTCGGAGAACAGCGCCTTGTAATTTTTATCAACGTCTTGAGTGGGAAGTTTTGAAAGGTTCACATCCATGCCGTAACCGCCGGCAAATGCCGTTTCAGCAAGTGCAACACCCAAACCGCCTTGTGAAGCATCGTGTATCGATGCGGCCAGACCGTGTTTTGTTGCTTCAGCCAAAGATTTGTACAAAACTTTCGCAGACTTGGCGTCAACAACAGGAACGCTGTCCCCGACTGCTCCGCGAGACGTGTAAAATTCAGAACCGCCCATTTCGTCTTTTGTAACGCCCAAAACATATACGATATCACCGGGCATTTTAGCATCCATTGAAACAAAATTCCTGGCATCGTCCATTTTGGCCATCGCAGACATCATAACCGTTGGCAATCCAGATACCTTTTGCTTGTTGCCTTCCTGATCTGTGTATTCGGTATCTATGGTCATGCTGTCCTTTCCGGAAATGCAGGGCGTTTCATATTCGAGGCAATAATTGCGCAAAGCCATGTTCGCCCGAACCAGTTGGGCCATCTTATGTTTGTCTTCGAGCGGGGAGGGCCAGCAAAAATTGTCATTGAAAACAATCCGTTCCATATCGCCGCCGACTGCTATAACACCTCTGATAGCCTCGTCAATTGCGTTTGCGGTCATGTGGTATGTGTCTATTTGTCCATATAACGGGTTTATCCCGTGCGAAAGTATTATGCCTTCGTTTGAATCCAGGAACGGTCTTAGTACCGCAGCATCCGCAGGCCCATCATTTTGCGCGCCGACAAACGGTTTGCCTGCGCTACCGCCCTGCACTTCGTGATCAAATCGCCTTACCATCTTTTCCTTGCTAGCTATATTCGGCCTTGCCAGTATTCTGGTCAATTCTGCTGTAAGGTCTGAATCATCTGCAATTATCGGATCGTCGTTGTGTAATATTCTTTGCCATTCAGCTTCCAGTTCCATTTTAGGGACGCCGTTATGCAGGAATTCCATGTCCAAATGGGCAACCACATCGCTGCCGTAAGTAGCATGTAATTTTCCGCTGTCCGTAAATTTACCGACAACCGATGATTCTACGCGGTATTTTCTTGAAAGCTCTTCAAACTCCGTTATTTTTTCCGGCTTGACAGCAGCGGTCATCCTTTCCTGGGACTCTGAAATTAAAATTTCCCATGGCTGCATGCCTGCGTATTTCAACGGAACGCGGTCAAGGTATATTTCGCAGCCGCCAGAGATCTGCGCAAGCTCGCCTATCGACGACGACAAACCGCCTGCGCCATTGTCTGTTATCGCTTCGATTAAGCCAAGATCCCGCGCCCTGATCAAAAAATCGTACGCGCGTTTCTGCACAATCGGGTCGCCTATCTGAACTGCCGAAGAAGGCGATTTTTCATGCAGCGTTCCTGAGGAAAATGTAGCTCCGTGTATGCCATCTTTTCCAACGCGCCCGCCGACCATGACAGCAAGATAACCCGGTTCGATGACTTTTTCTTCTGTTTTTCTGCCGTTGATTTCAGCTGGCATCACGCCTACGGATCCGCAAAAAACAAGCGGCTTTCCCAAAAAACTGTCGTGGAAAAACACTGAACCGTTTACAGTAGGTATTCCTGTTTTGTTTCCCGCATGTTCTATGCCTTTGAAAACGCCTTTTCTCACGCGGTCCGGATGCAATATTGTTGACGGTAAATAACCTGCGTAATCCGGATCAGCAAAGCACAATACATCAGTAGACGCAATTAATTCCGCTCCGACGCCCGCGCCCATAATATCGCGATGGCAGCCATTGACCCCGGTCAAAGCGCCGCCGTACGGATCCTTCGCGCTCGGGCTGTTGTGCGTTTCGACCTTCATCAGCATGTTCCACATGTTGTTGAACTTGACGATACCGGCGTTGTCCTTGAATACGGAAACTAGTTTGTCTTTCCATTTATCAGTTTTTGCAAGCTCCTCTGTTGCGTCTTTAATGAAAGTTTTGAAAAGGCTGTCAATATCAATAGTTAGACCCGTCTCCCTGTCCACATAGTGCACGGCCGCATTGAAAATCTTGTGTTTGCAGTGTTCGCTCCATGTTTGCGCCAACACTTCCAATTCCACGTCAGTAGGCATCGGACCAAGGCCGAACGTTTCCCTTTCCTGTACAAAGCTAGGCCTTTGGTACTCGCTGCCTATGGTCCGCATTTCCCGAAGGTTTAACGAAAGCTCGCCCTTTCCGCTTATTTCCATAAGCGCGTTATCATCGACACCCAGATTAACATATCCTGCTCTCAACCCGTTGCCTGCAACCATTTTTGGTACAGTGTGCAGTCCTGTTCTCCTGTCCCACGTGCGGTAATCATAGACCCGCATATCCTCAATGAGCGGGTTGGCAAGCATTGCAACAGCCGCTTTTTTTAATTCTTCTTCTGTCCCGCCCTTGACAAAATATTGCGCTGATGTGTAGGCGCTTCCTTCCCCCACGCCTCTGTCTAGAATTGTTTCTGCAATTTCTTTTGCAGTCCGGCCCTGCGGGTCGGCGACGCCCGGTTTTTTTGAAACTTCGACCATGAAATCAAAATCGCCGGGGCTGATTTGTTCGTTTATCGCAGAAAATTCTGTTACAGGGTCTGTAAGTTCGGTTTCTAATCGTTTTATGTCGTCCTCGGACAAAGGAAAATCAAAAGTTATTTTTCTGGCGGTGCGCACGTTTTGTGTTTTTATCCCGCGTTCGGTGAAATCCTGTTTTACAGCAGCGGCCGAAGCGTCCGGGAACTCCGGTTTGACGGCAACCTGTAACGTGTTCGGTTTAGTATCAGCCATGAAGCTCAACTATAATAAATTTGTAAGCAATTTAAGCCTTAACAGCTTATTTCTTTTACGTGCAAGCATGGCATACCAGCGTTCCCAATTGCATAAGTTGTACGATCCCGGCATTGAACAAAGGCCTATGCGCGTCGCTGATCTTATGTCTGGCTCTGGAACCAATGTTGTAAAAACTATAGAGCACCAGAAAGGACTTGCGGAAGAAAGAGGAAAAGCGCCGTATGAAGTTGTCGTTATATGCAGCAAGGCGGTTGTAAAATGGGCAAAAAAAAGACTGAAAAAATAAGGAAAGAAGTGGAAAGGTTCGAAAATGCCATCAAAAAAAATTTTTTGTAGATAAAATTATAATCTTTGGTTCTGCTGCACGGGGAGAAATGACAAGGGGAAAAGCGGTTACAGAACAGGGGATGCTGAACTGGGCAGCGGAACTTGACATAGATGACGAAACGAGGATGCGATTAACATCGTTGGACATCATGGATTTCGGAGAAGCCGAACGCGTCGCTGACATGGCATTGGATTCTTCCAGAATAGCGATAAACAGGATAAAAAAGAAAATACAACAAGCAGCTTAAATATTTGGAAAGGATATTAAAATTATGAACGGTCTGCCTCTGGTCAAACAGGGAAAAGTGCGCAATGTCTACGACGCGGGCGACGGCAAACTTGTTTTGGAATCTACGGACAGACTGTCCGCTTTCGATATAGTTCTCGCAGATACGATCCCGTACAAAGGCGAAGTTCTTAATGGTTTGTCGGCGCACCATCTGCAAATGACACAAACAGGCGGAATTCATACACACTACATAAGAAAATCCGACGACAGGGGCATGCTCGTTTACAAATTGGACATGATACCTGTTGAAATTATAGTGCGCAGTTATTTGTACGGTTCTGCGTGGGACAGATACGGGAGAGGCGAGTTTGACCTTCCCAAAGGTACAGAACCGCGAAAAGGTGCGAAATTTCCTTACACTGTAGTTGAATTTACTACAAAACTGGAAGCAAGCGACAGGCCGATAGATACGGACGAAATCCTGCGCAATGGCTGGATGACGCGTGCTGAATTGGGTCACGTAATAGAAATTGCAAAGTATGTGCATGATATTGTAGCCGAAGGCGCGGCCAGAGACGGCATATTACTTGCGGATGAAAAAATGGAATTCGGAAGAAATCCCGAATTGGCCAATGTGCCGATTCTGGGAGACGAACTCGGAACTCCGGATTCGGCAAGATTTTGGGACGCACTTCTGTACGCAGAAAATTTTGAAGCGGGCAGGGACCAGCCAAGTTACGACAAGCAGTTTGTGCGCGATCATCTTTTGCACGAGCGCGGCTGGGACAAACAACGACCCGCACCAGGGACACGCCTGACTGAACCTCTGCTAACGCGTGAAGTTGTTGCAAAAACATCGGAAAAATACCTCGAGGCAAGGGAAAGGATAATTGGCGGGTACAATTCGATTGGTGCAGTGCTCCGATAGTTTTACGGGAGGATGTTTTCATGAGTTCCATGGCAATGCTGATAATGGGTTCGGAATCGGACCTGGAAGAAGCCTTCAGGATCGAGGAAAGGCTGGTGGGTTTTCATGTTGATGTGAAGCGGCATATACTATCCGCGCACAGAAACACAATTGAGGTCTTGGACACTGTTTTTGCCGCAGACAAAGAGCACTCGCCTTTAGTTTACGTGGCGTGTGCGGGCAAGAAACCGGATCTTGGCCCTGTGATTGCAGGTAATACAGACAACCCTGTTGTTGCTTATGTCAAAAAGACTGATCCCGATGCTTTCTATACGCATCACCTGCTTTCCTCTTTGGATACTCCACCCGGGATTTCTCTTGCAGTTTTCACCGATCCCGCCAATACTGCATTGTACGTTGCCAAGATCATAGGAACGTGGGACGCTGGCGTGAGGGAAGCCTCCCAGGCGTACCGTATTAGCAGGGCCATGTCTAATATAATCTCAAACACGACGTACGGTAGAATGACTACTGGTGAATTGGGGGGTCAATTGGGAAAACGCTGATGAAAACCTGTATTTCAGGGAGCTATTTCAAAACAGTCTGGCCTTTCGCCAGTTCTATAACCTTTTTCACATCACCGGAAAACACTTTGCTCGCCCACAGCACCTCCAGCCCTGTGATTCTTCCGTCTTTTGATACGTCTATGATTATGCCGTTTGGCAACTCAACGCTTTTCCAGTAATGCCCCTTTGTTATTCTTACGCCTAAAACATCTTCTTCGTCATCATACCAGATCGTTTTCTCTTTCATGCTAATCAAGCCAAAATGCTGTGATTATTTTTACTTTCCCGATATTCTTTTTGTGTTTTCCAGTGTTTGGAATAAATTAACTCCACAGACTCTATTCATCCTTGATATTTTTAAAACAAGCTTTATTTCAAAACAGTCTGGCCTTTCCACGGCCCGATGCTGACAGCTGAAATTTCGAAGTCCGGGACGCCTGACAAATCTCTTAACAAAGTTTCTACGCTTTCAATATAAGCTCTGGCGTTTGGTGGTAAAGCGTTAAAACCGTTTTTTCTTCCGGAGTTCACGATGTCACGCCTGTTCATCCTTTCAATACGCCCGGCAGGTTCTAACACTGGTATTGCCCGCTCCAAAACCCTGGCGTCTGTGGGAAATTGTGTGGTTCTTTTACCGTCTATTTCGTATGCGACGCAAATCATCGGTTTTTTAACAGCGCTTAAAACATCCATCTTTGTGAGATATCCTTTCAATATTTCACCGTTTATGATCGCGTAAGCAGTTGCAACAGCGTCAAACCAGCCCGTCCTTCTCGCACGCCCGGTGGTTGTGCCGAACTCGAGACCTTTTTGTCTCAGAAGTTCGCCGGTGCTATTTTTCAGTTCTGTAGGGAAAGGCCCTCCGCCCACCCGTGTTGTGTAAGCCTTAATCACGCCCCAGAATCCGTTTTCCCTGTCCGCATATCTTGAAAGGCCTGCGTCTGCAAGCGTGGCGCCTGCCGTTGTCCTCGAAGACGTAACGTATGGAACCGTTCCTACATCCCGGTCTAAAAGAACGCCTTGCGCACCTTCGACTAAAATTCTTTTTCCGCTTCTGGCAAATTGTTGCAGCATGATCGATGTATCACCCGCTATGTGGGGCGCTAATTTTTGCCCCGCACCGAAAAGCTCCTCAACTATGGAATCGCAATATTCGTCAATCCCGTTTGCGGGCGAAAGAATTTCAATCGGTGCCAGCTCGCGTCTTGCACGCTCCTCCGCAGTCTTTTTTTCTATCTCACCCATCTCCAATAATTGCGCCTGGTGCACATGCACGTAATTTGCAACCTTTTCCGCAAGAGTTTGCCTGTCCAAAAGGTCGCGGACAGTGATCAGTTCTCTCCTGTTGGCCTTACTCTCATAAGCTGGTCCCATCCCCTGTCTTGTTGTTCCGATAGCAGTCCCGTTTGTTTCCCCGTAGCCGTCCAGGGCGCGGTGAGCCCTTGTTATGACAGCGATTCGTGAATCGATTAAAACGACAGAAGGGTCATCAACCTGCTGCATTTCATCGTATAATAAATTCGGATTAACAACCATTCCCGCAGTCATCACAGAAGGTTTTCTGAACGCTGCTCCGGACGGAACTTGGTGAAACGCATATTTTTTGCCGTTGACCATTACAGTATGTCCGGAATTGGGTCCGCCCTGAGACCTGACGAAAATATCGTTGTATTGTGCGAGATCGCTGACAAATTTTCCTTTTCCTTCGTCGCCCCACTGCGAGCCTACAACAACGCCTACGCCTTTCCAGATGTATCTTACCCATAAAGAATCCAAATCGTTTTTAGGCAATAAGTTTTCCCACGCTAAATAAAGCTGTTCAGGGATTTAAGTGTTTGGTCAAGCCTTCAGTCTGGTGTTACGTCGTGCACGCCGCCTTCTTTTATGGATCCGGCAGAAAGTATTTGCAAAACCGATTTGTCGTGCAGTTCTTTTATAGTCGCGCATCCGGCCTTTCTCATCCCGTCCTTTATCATCGCTTTCGCCTGCGCAAGGTGATTTTTCAATGTTCCTGCGTACGCTACCCACGCCTCAACGCCTTCCGGGAAATCGTTTTGGCCGTACCGGCCTGCGATCATCCACTCCTTAGCCTTGTCCGACCCTTCGCCCCAGTATGGTTTTTCGCGCACTTCGACAGCTTTTCCATCCACAATCCTTGCTATTGTCCTTACCTTTGTCGGTGTTTCATCGCAACCGGCAAGATATTTTCCTGCCATCACAGCATCAGCACCCAACGCCCATGCCACGGTTATGTCCTTCGCAACCCGTATGCCGCCGTCAGCGATAACAGGAACGTAAACGCCGGTTTTCTTGTAATAATCGTCCCGTGCATTTGCAACTTCTATGATGGATGTGCCTTGTCCCCTTCCAACGCCGATCTGCTCCTGAGTTATGCATATGCTTCCAGGCCCCATGCCTATCTTGACCGCATCCGCGCCGTTCTCGGCCAAAAAGTCAAAACCTTCTTTGGTAACAATGTTTCCTCCAACAATTGGGATATTTGGAAATTCCTTTTTTACAAACTGCAGGGTTTCCTTTACATAATCTGTATGGCCCTGCGAAGTGTCTATGAAAAGTATGTCCGCACCAGCCTCAATCATAGCCTTTGTCCTCTCCCTGTAATCCGAGGTGTTGATGGCCGCGCCAACAAGGTATCTTTTGTCCGAGTCCAAAGCCGCCAAAGGTTTGTCGATGTGGTGGTCTACGTCCTTCTTGAACACTATATGTTTCAATTTTCCGTCCCGCGTTATTATCGGCAGCGAGCCATGATGGCCCTCGACAAGCTTTTCGTACGCAGCCGCAAGATTGTCCTTAATCTCGTCGTCATAAGCAACAGCAATTTTTTCTATCGGAAGCATGCGGTCTTTGACCGTCAGGCCCGCGTGCCTTTTCCTGTCAAAGTCGTTTTTTGTTATATAACCAAGCAAAACGCCGCCGCTGTCGACGACAGGAAACGTCGAATAGCTGCGCTCATTGGCAAGCGCTATCACCTCGCTTATAGGCGCATCAGGCGAAACAGTATGCGGTATCACAAACCCCGCGCGGTAGCGCTTTACCTCTTTGATCATTTTTGCCTGCTTTTCAATGGGTTGGCTGCAGAAAATGACGCCCAACCCGCCTTCCTGCGCCATGCTTATAGCCATTTCCGAGCCTGTAACGGATTGCATGGCCGCGCTTAACAGCGCAAAATTTAATTTTATTTTTGGATGCTGGCCTGCAGAGAATTTTGTAAGTTGTGATGAGAAATCGGTATTGCCTGAAGTCATTTCTTTTGTTTTATATCCAGGAAGCATTATCAGCTGTTGCAGTTCAAATTCTGATAAAGCATGAGAAGGAGATTCTATGATCTCTTTTGCCATTTTAAAATTAGAGATCTAAGGTTTAAATCTTTAGGCGGTTTCTAAATTTTATGGCTTATACAGGCAGGCACGTTGCAGTCGGCTTGACATCGGATTACGAACCTGTTCTATTAGTGAAAAACAAAGGCTGATCTAATTTTTAGGGTGGGATGCAGACTTTTCCATATCCAGAGGCTCCGAAATGCCTTTCCAGAATTTTCTTACATGCCGTGTATCGATATAGACTTCAATTCCGTTCCCGTCAGGGTCTGAAAAATAAATCACCTTGCTTATGCCATGGTCAATAGGCGTCATTGGCACACTGGCGTCTTTGAGCTTCTTGTATATTTCTGCAAGCCCCTTCGAACTGTCAAGCTCTATGGCAAAATGATAAAGGCCTACGGAATTACCAGGCTGTTTTATTGCGTCATCAACCTGCTGCAGCGCAACGTCATGGTGTTTTTCGCCGAATGTAAGGAAAACATACTTGCCGTGCACGCGCTCTGTAACTTTTAACCCCAATGTTTCTGCGTAAAACTTTTCAGCCTTCTTCAAATCGGATACTTTTATGTGTACATGGCCTATGCATGCAGTTTTAGCCATTTTACCATTTAATATCTGTGGCTGCAGTTAAATTAACCCCTGCCAAATCATTAAACTTATAAATTATAAATTACATATATTTGCATGAAAAACCTCGTAATGATAGGCGTTGAACGGGAAACGCTTGATAGGCTGAAGAAGCTGAAAGAGGAAGAGAACGCGAAAAACATGGACGAGATAATAAGGAAGCTGATAGAAAAAGGGACCATGAAATCCATGTTCGGCGTAGACAGGGGGATAAAGAAACTGACGCAAAAGGAGCACGAAGAAATGACGAGAGATGCGCATGGATGACCCGAAAGCCGTCCTCGATTCTTTCGCGTGGTTTGAGTATTTCTGCGGCTCCGGAAAGGGCATGTCGATAAAGGAAACAGTGGAATCAGGCGGTTCTGTCACGCCTTCTATAGTTGTCGCAGAACTGACTGAAAAGTACAGGAGAATCGGGAAAGACTTTGCCAAGAACCTGGCCTTCATCAGACTGAAAAGCAATATCATTGCGCTTGATGAGGAAATAGCAAGAGCAGCTGGCGAGATAAATTTTGAGAGGAAGAAGAAAGTCCGGAATTGGGGGATGGCTGATTCAATAATACTCGCCACTGCAAGGTCTGTAAATGGCATCGTAATAACAGGCGACGAGCATTTTAAGGATCTGAAAAGCGAGGTAAGGATGTTGAAATGATAATATGACATATATACAGCCCTTTTACAGTGAAGTCAGTGTAAAAGCGCTGGCGGAAAAGTGACGGTATGACTTACATACAACGCCTCGTTATGCAGGGCTTCAAGAGCTTTAACAAAAAAATAGCCATACCTTTCTCCCAGACGTTCAGCGTCGTATGCGGCCCGAACGGATCGGGGAAATGCCTCCACCCACACTCTAAAGTCGTTTTGGCTAACGGTAAGCTAGTGGAAATAGGCCCGTTCGTGGAAGAAGAGTTGGAAAAGTCCGCCTATGTAAAGAAGCTGGATGATGGGTTTATTTGCCCCAACTATAGTGGAATCGAAGTTTTTACCATAAGATCCGACATGAAGTTGGAAAAGACCAGGCCGTCCGCCTTCATAAAAAGAAAATCTCCCAGAAAATTATTGAGAATAAAAACCCAAAGCGGTAGAGAAGTTGTTGCGACAAAATACCATCCGTTGTTTACTTTCTCGAATGGTAGGATGAACAGCCTCAAAGCGGAAGAACTGAAAGTGGGCCTAAAGATAGCGACCCCTAGGGTATTGGACACAAAACCGAACAACAATCTCGATTTGTCGAGTTTCACCGAAAGTGATGAGGTTCGGGCGTCAATAACACCGGAACTCGACGAAGAGGTTAGATGGATAATTCATTCCTCCGGCCTCACCCACGCGGAGTTCGGCGAAAGGTATGGAGTACCATACAATTCAATAAAAGGGTTTTTGGAAGGCCAACCTATGAAAATGGGTGAGATGGCAAGAACCTTGGCCGCAGGCTGCTCTGAGACGCCTGTTCGCGCAACATATTCTCATCAGAGGTTAATGAAAATACCCACTGTAATCAGCGAAGGAATATCCAGGTTCTTGGGTTACATAATATCCGAGGGCAGTTCCACCTCTGCAAATCATGTTCGGTTCGTCAATGAGGACAATGGGATGGCCATAGATTTCTGCGATATATCGAAAATGGAATTCGGGTTGGATGCAAACGTTTTCAATTATAAACCTCACGCTAAGGATGTAATTGTGTTTTCAAAACCGCTCCAAGTCTATCTTGAAAAAGTATTCCAATTTAAACGCGGTTCCAAATCCGCGGAAAAGGTTGTTCCGTCAGCGGTCATGACAGCCGAAAACGGAATAGTGGCGAGTTTCCTTGGAGGATTGTTCGACGGCGATGGATATCTGCATGCATGTAAAATGAAAAATAAAAACCACGTTTATTTCGAATACGCGACTGCGAGCAAAGAGCTAGCGAAAGGAGTTCAAACGCTGCTTCTCAGATTGGGGATAATCTCTACGATAAAAGAAAAACTGAAAAAAGCCACCAATTCCGAAATGCAGAAAAAAAGATATTATTCGTTGTATGTGTACGGTGGAATGACCAAAAAATTAGTCGAAAAAATAGCTTTCAGAAACAAGAAAAAAATCGAAACAAGCCGCAAGATCATGAATTTGAATTTGCCCACAAACCCCAATATGGATTTGATACCCGGTTTGAACGGGGTAGTAAAAGAATTCCTTAAGTCGGCTGGGATCAGCATAAAAAAGATAAGGAAAGAGTACCCGAAAGTCGCTGCGTATTACGAGAACAGGTGCGAATGCAGTGCGGGAGGCCTACAAGAAGTGCTGGAAGTTGTGAAAAAATATGGAAATCCGGATTATGACAAGATTCTCGGCGACGTACTACAGCAAGCATCGTCTTCTGACATATTTTGGGACAAGATAATTGAATTGGAGGAGATGGATTCCGATACAGAATGGGTATATGATCTTTCTGTGGAGGGAACACATAATTTTGTAGCCGAAAATATAGTTGTTCACAACAGCAACATCAACGACGCCATCTGTTTCGTTCTAGGCCGCACCTCGGCCAAGTCGATGCGCGCAGAGCGTTTGCACGAACTAATATTCCATGGCGGAAAGGGCAAAGAACCTGCGGAAATAGCATCTGTTACACTATATTTGGATAATTCGAAAAAGGAATTTCCCTTCGAGCAGGACTTTATCACCGTGACGAGAAAAGTTAACAAAAACGGGGCGACCGTTTACAAGCTCAACGATGAAACGGTGACGCGCCAGCAGGTTTTGGACACATTGGCCGCAGCCAGAATCTTCCCGGACGGCTACAACATCGTTCTTCAGGGGGATGTAACGCAAATCATAGAGATGGACCCGCTTGAAAGGCGCGCCGTTATCGATGAAATAGCCGGCATAAAGGAGTACGATGAAAAGAAGGCGAAATCTGAAAAGGAGTTTGAAAAGGTTGAGCAGAAATTAAAAGAGGTCGGCGTTGTTCTGAAAGAGCGCGACGAAACATACAAAAAACTGCAGGAAGAGCGCGACGCTGCGCTGAAATACCAGAGTATGACAAACGAACTGAAAAAGCTGCGCGCATCCATTGCAAACAAAAGATTAACGCAATCGGAGCAATCGTTCTCATCGTTAACAAGCGAGGTTGAGGCAAAGGAAAAAGCTGCCGAGGAGATGAGCGCGAAGCTCACAGAACTGGACACAGACATAGATAAAAAGGAGCAGGAACTTGAGCTTTTAATGAAAACTCTCTTCGAACGTTCCAAAAAAATCAAGATCGTGCGTGATGTCGAAGAACTTCGTGCAAAAATCCTGCGGATCAATGATAAGATTGAATACGACAAACGCGAACTTTCGCGTTTAGACATGATAATATCCCGCCTTGAAGGCATAAGCGGAGATCAGGAATCGCGTTCTGTTACCGAAGTGCTGAAACTGGGCAAGCCGGGCGTTTATGGAACAATCGCTTCTTTATTGCGCGTCCAACCCCAATACCAGACAGCCATTGAGGTTGCCGCAGGCCCGCATATCAACGACCTTATTGTTGATAACGAAGCCACGGCCATCGAGTGCGTTAATTTTCTTAAGAACAACAAAATCGGCCGCGCAACATTCCTGCCGCTGAATAAAATACAGGATCGCCTGACTTCGTTGTCGCACTCTGACACGGCCAAAGCGGTGGGCTGGGCAAACGATCTTATCGAATACGACCGTAAGTATGAGATTGCTTTCAAATTCGTTTTCGGCAGCACGCTGGTCGTCAAGGACATAGAAACCTCGCGCTCAATCGGGATAGGCAAAACGCGCATGGTCACGCTCGACGGCGATTTAGTTGAAAGGTCAGGCGCGATCATCGGCGGTTTTTACCGCAAAAAACAGAAGGCCATGTTTGACACAAAGGACATCGAAGAATACAAGTCTACTATGGAGGCTTTGCGTACAGAAATCGAAACGCTTACAAAGCAGTCAAAGGAATTGGGCAAGGATCTGGAAGCGAAAACGGAACTGGAACGTTCAGAGGCGTCGGATTTCGTGGAAAGCGAGAAAAAAAGAAATTCTTTGCAGCGCGAATCCGAGGCTTTAAAGCGCCAGAGAAAAACCGTTTTCCAGGAGCGTGTCAACCTTCAATCCGAATTGAACAAGATCAAGCTGCAGCGCGCCCGCATAGAAGTAGAGCGCGACAACACAAAATCCGAATTTTCGCAGTACGCAACCGAAAAGGAGTTTTATGACCTGCCGTTGGAGGAGATGGAATCCAAGGTGCGTTTGTTTGTGCGTGAGATAGATTCGTTGGGACCTGTCAATATGAAGGCGATAGACGAGTTTGAAAACTTCCGTGACGAGTTTGAGCAGCTTAGAACGCGCTATGAAGAGGTCATAAAGGAGCGCGATTCGATCATGGCAATGATCGAACAGATAGAATCAAGGAAAAAAGACACTTTCACCAAGACATTCGAAGCCATCGCTGCCAATTTCAAGCTTATTTTCAAGGAGATGGCCCACGGGGACGGGGAAATATCACTGGAAGAAAACGACAACATTTACTCCGGTTTGGTAATACGCGCATCGCCGCACGGGAAAAAATTATTGAGCATTGATTCGATGTCCGGTGGGGAGAAAACGCTGACAGCAATGGCGTTTTTGTTCGCTATACAAAATTACAAGCCCGCGCCTTTTTACATATTCGATGAGATCGACGCAGCGCTGGATAAGGCCAATTCGAAGAAAATAGGAGAAATGATGCAGCGTTTTTCCAAAAACGCGCAGTTTATCCTGATAACGCACAACGACACAACGATACGGATGGCCGACCAGGTTTACGGCGTTTCGATGGACCAGGGAGAATCCAAGATAATCTCGGTCAGCCTTCCGCCGGAGGAATAAGAAATTAGTTTTGGGGTTCTCAAAGACCTTTTGTTAAAAGGGATTTGATATGGAAATGCAAACTGAAGAAAAGATTTTGAACCTGGTTGTCCGCGACCATTCGTGGGAGCAGATAATTTTTCATCTTATCGAATCTGAAAATCTTGATCCGAATGACGTGGATCTGGAAAGACTTGCCAACGCTTTCGTTGACTACATTAACAAGCTGGAAGAGCTGGATTTCCACATACCCGCAAAAATGATAATCATCGCAGCCGTCCTGTTGCGGATGAAATCGGACAAGCTTGGATTTGAAAAGGAGCTGGTCATGCCGGAAGTTGCGGAAAAACCCGCGCCGATAGACAAAATAGATACGCTGCCGTTAAATGTGCCATTGAAACGGCAACCGAAAAGAAAAGTTTCTGTTCAGGAACTTATCGAAGCATTGCGACGTATGGTGGAAACAAAGGAAAAGAAAGAACGCAGATTTTTGCGAATGCAGGAAAGGATAGAAATAACCGAGGACGACATAACCGAGAAGATCGACAAGCTGTATTCCAAGATCGCTTGGGTTCTGGACCGGTTGTACGGGGAACCGCTGCCGTTCACAAAACTGGTCGGGGAATGGAAGCGAAAGAACGTGGTCAGAAACTTCGTGCCGTTGCTTCAGCTTGCGCACCAGGGCAAACTGGACATAGAGCAGGAAGACTGGTTCAAGGAAATACTGATTAGCAGGCGAACTAAGAGATTTGATGATACGGACGAGGAAACCTCTTAAAACAGGGGTTAGGGTTTTGAAAAACTATAAAACATTTGTGGCAAACATTTATAAGTCAGACCAGAAGAGATAAATAATATGACAAACGAAACCATGATTTTGAAGAAATTGGAAGATATGGAAAAGGACATCAAAGAGATAAAAAGGAAAATGGTTGACAAGGATAGCGTTATGACAGAAGATGATTATTCAGCGTTACTGGAGTACAGGAAAGAAAAGGGAAGCGGAAAGCTTTTTCCCCATGAACATGTCAAAAAAGAGCTAGGTTTATGATTTTTGTAGCGGAGTATTCCAACCAAGCTTTGAAATTATTGAAGCAGGCTGACAAAATTTTAGCAAAGAGGGTGATCGCTAAAGTGGAGTTGTTGCTCAAAGAGCCGGTTGGACATGATGCAAAAATAATGGAAGGTTACAAGGAAAAACTGTATCGCGTAAGAGTAGGGGATTACAGGATTCTGTACGAGGTGGACTACGGGAATAAAAAGATCGGCGTTGTTAAAATTGATCATAGATCTAAGGTTTATCGATGACGATTGGTTTCATTTTCGATGTTTTCTGGCCTAAAACATAATAAGGTATAGCCCAAACTTGCCGCGATGGTGAAATGAAATGAAAAAATCCAAAACGATTGAGGAAGAAGAAAACAGCTTATGGTCGGCTGGGGAATTTGCCGAGACCATGAGTTCGTCCGACATGGAAGAAAAGATGAAAACATTCCATAAGAAGCATGACGAGAATGTGGATTTCAATTGCAAAAAATGCAACGCAAAAATATCCGCTCACAACAAAGATTGGCATGGCGGGATGTGCGACGATTGCTTCAACAAGGAAAATACATTGTAGGCATCTGGCTACTTGAGTAGAGTCGGCTTATTACTGGTGATGAAAACCAAAAAATACGACAGGGAGTTAAGGCATGAATTCATCAAAAAGTTGAATAAGCTCAGGAGGAACGCAAGATATTACGTTTTCTCATGTGCTACAAAGAGGGGCAAATGCGAAAAATCAGGACAAAAAATATTCGTATGTTTTGATTGTCACGTGAATAATTGCAAGCAATGGTATAGGTTCGGCCATAAGGACGGCTTTAGCAGGGCGAAAAATAAATTCTACAAAGCATAAAACTCACAACAATTTGAGCACGTCTCTGGTTTTCAGGATCTTTATTCTGTTCTGCTTTTCAAAGTCCTTATCTTCTGACCAGATCATACAATTATCAATAGTCAATGCCGCCGCCAGGAACACCACATCATCCGGGTCTACGCGGGCAAATTCCATTTCAGCATCCTTTAATTTTGGTCTAATCTGTTCATCCGTAATCAGCGTTACATATTTCAACAGCCGATTGAATAATTCATCATACTCAACTTCGCTTATTCCGGATTTATCAAGGATCAGCGCCTTATAATTTCTTATCTCGTGCAAGGACGTTTCCGGGTAATAGAATTTACAATCAGACTCAATTATGATTTTTCTGGTCGTGGAATTCCTGATTAAGGCGGAAATAAGAACGTTGGTGTCTACGACGATGTTCATTTCAGACCCAATTTTCTGGCAACATTGCTGTTTACTTTCTTGGTAATCTCGTCCGCATCCTTTTGCGTGAGCCTGCTTTTTGCCGCTATCCTGTCCATGGTTTCCAAGTCTTCCATCTTCTGCGATATGGCTTTCCTTGCAACCTCGCTCCATCTTATCTCGGAGTGCTTCTTCATTTTCTCATGCAACTCTTCCGGAACTGCCAGAGTGATGTTAGGCATGTTATCACCTATGTGAATAATGTGATTTCACATATATAAGCTTTGCGAAGACATGTTCAAGGAAATTCTAATTTCTAGGCGAGTGAAGAGATTAAACGAATCAGACGAAAATAACGACGAAAACTGATGTTTTGGGTTTTGAAAAAATAAACCATCGAAGCGGCTTATTTCTTCAGCAGCTTGAACAGCGCTTCTCTTGTTAATCCCGCCTGCTTGAGAATGGAATTTAATGTACCTATTGCAAGTTCTGGGTGATTCGGCACGTTATTCGCATATACGGGTATACGACTCTTCTCAAGATCATATGACTACCGGTCATGTGGTCAATTTCAAAACCAACCTTAATAAGAACTTTTACAAGCTCCCTGCCTGCGATTATCGGGAGTCTCATACGCTTATCTCGGATATTTGTAAAACATCCTTTACAGGTATCTCTTCATTGTGTTTCTTGAGACTTTTCAAATAACCGTTTATTGCGTCTCTGATATTTTTCATCGCCTCTGCTTCTGTTTTACCTTGAGAAATGCAGCCCGGCAAATTCACACATTCCACTACATAAAATCCGCTCTCATCCTTGGATACAATTATCTTGAATTTCATATTTTTATTTGATGCCTCCTTTTCATAGCCAAGAATGTGAAAAAGCAGCCTGAACTAAGCAAGGAAGCTGTAAACGCCATTGAGAAAGCGAGGGAAAGGATAAGAAAAGGCAACTTTTTAACAGAAGCGGAAGCGAAAAAGAAACTGGGCCTTTAGCAAATCATTTTGAAGTGGTTTGATGTACGATGTCGTTTTTGATCCACTTGCAATAGATTTTTTGAACAGCCTTGAAAAAGAAGTCAAAGAATCAAAACGGGGAGGAATAACCCTACCTGCGATAGACATTGTCGTGGTGGTCGAAATCTTCTAAAACAACCGTCTTATTTTGTTCGTCTATGGAATAAACCAGCACGAAATTCCTGTCGATATGAACCCTCCTAAGACCTTTCATAATATTGCTTAGGGGCTTGAACCTGTACGGGTCTTCCAAAATTTCTTCCAGCTTATTTGAAATCATTTCAAGTTGTGTGGGGTTCTTTTTGGCCAGCTTCTTGAATATTTGATCCAATTTTGGCCTTCTGCTTACAAGGTACATTCTATCCTAACCCGTACGTTCTGCGGAAATCTTTTATGTTCCCAGCCGGTAAGGCTTTCTGTTTTTGGATTTTTCTCAATTTTTTGATGTATTCGGGTTTTACATCCTCATCCATGGAAAATTCCTCGAATTTTTCAACGACCTTGTCTATGGCTTGGGATTTGTCCTTCAGCCCGTATTCCGCCTTTACTATGTTCAGAACCCTATTGGTTTTTTCCCTTATGTCAACAATCGCTTTTACCATGTTAATATCACATTAATATGATATTAATTCTTATTTATAAGCATATTCGCATCGATCTGCCGTCTTTAGCTACGAGTATTTAGTTAGAGTTCTAAAAATTTTTCAAGGAGATGCTGATAAAAAAGAAAACTCAAAATTCGCAGGACGAAGATTAATCATCCTTTGCAGAAATCCGTCGGCGGCGCGCCGTCGCCGGTCTTGCTCACGAAAAGGCTGTAATAAAATTCTTTTTTGCCGCCTGTAAAGTAATCGTAAGGGCAAACGGCCCTGGTATCCATTTCCTCATAACCAGCCTTCCCGGCCAGATGGTTTGATTTGACTTTGCTGTAAACTCCGAAATCCCAGTTTTTAGCGGCCGGCGTACCTGTTGTATATCCGATCAGGTCGCCGGCCTTGAATTGCGTTGCAGGCAGGTAATCTGTTCTGGTGTCTTCAATTTTCGGCGGGTTCGGAAACATGTCCCCGATGAGTTTTATGGGCTCCTCCAAATGGTCAAATTTAATCTCAATCTCGCAGCTAACATCAAAAAAGAAAAGGTAATTCAATTCGCCCCCTTCCATGTATTTTGTGCCCGCGACAAGTTTCGCACCAACCGGCACATAAACAGGGACTTTTTTATTGTCTTTGATCCATACGTGCGAATGCGTTTTTTCGTTTCTCGGGGGCGTGACAGCTTTGATCTTGTTTGTGTCTGTCACGTCAGCAGTGAAAATAGGATTCGTATTTGAAACGCAATCGGGTTTTGTTTGCGTCCCGCCCGCTTTTCTGGGAGCCAGTGTGTCAAGCTTTCGTTTCAGTTCCGTTAATTCTGAGTCTTGAATGAAACCTGTTAATGAAAAAAGGTCTGCGTTCATTTTCTGATAACGCTCATCACTTACACCCTATTCAGGATTCTGCTGGTACAGGGCTTCTACCTCGCGCTTTAGCGAATTGTAAAGGCTTTGTTTTTCATTTTTCACGCTGCCCGGAACGTACGTGGTTGTAGTCTGTGCAGTTTGGTCCGCCGCACTTCTATTTTGGCCGTCGCCCGAATCTGGCACATTCGCCCCCTGGCTGCCATAATTGTTCTGCACGCATCCGCTGACACGCAGAACGGCAGCCAGCAAAAGAATCGGATCGGATTTCATTGATAATAATTTGTGACAAATTAATTAAATTACCATAGGAATTTGTTTGCCAGTGCCACCATCAGAAGCCCGGTAAAAACCCCGAGCACGCTGCCCGCGACAACATCATTCTCTGTATGAGCCCTGATCAGTACCCTGCTTGCCGATACGAAACTGGCGGCCAGGAAAAACGGAGCCGCGAGCGATGGCACATAGTGTGCGTATATGGCAGCGGTCGTGAAAATCACGTGCGAATGTCCTGATGGAAATCCGTATTTTATTATCCTGTATTTGTTATGTTGCGGCCGCCCTTTCCTGAAAAGAAGTTTAAGCGCGAGGCTCAGGAGGGATGCGGCAACAGATCCGACAAGGGACAATATTGTCAGGTAATTGGGATCGCCTATGCCTGACAGATTCAGGAGTATCAGTACAACAACAAAAAGATGGAACGGCTTTTTGTCTATCAAATCGGATATGCTATAGATCAGGATTTTCATCAAAAACAAGTTTGTTGCGGGCGGTTATAAAGGTTAAGCGTGGCTTGTAATTGGAAAAGGGTAAGAGCCTGTGAAACAGGCGAAACAATGGCCGCCGTTGTCGCGTAAAAGTTCTTTGTAGTCTGTTAACGGCAAATAACGCAACGAGGTCAATCTGGGGTCTAAACTTTTCCTTACCTGTTCTTCTATGTCTTCCAGTCGCGTGCTTTTTGCAAGCACAACTGCCTGTGCTGCCCGCAATTTGCTTTTGTCGGAATGGTTGAAGCCCATGTGGCAAGGAGATATTATCGGCGGCGACCCGATTCGCACATGGACTTCTCTGGCACCTGCCCTAAAAAGGTCGTCCACCCTGCCAGGAAGCGTTCCTCCTCTGACAATGGAATCATCTGGTACGATAACACGCTTTCCTTCGACGACCCTCTTGATCGCCATGTTTTTCAAAAACGCCAACTCTTGGGACGTCAGACCCACGTCTGCCAATTTATCCTCAACCATGTAAGTCCTGCCCAGTTCAGGGTTATATGCGAACCCTCTTTTCATAGGGATACCGCTGCGTTGTGAATAGCCGACCGCATAGGGTTCGCCAGAGTTTCTAAGTTGGACAACAATAGACGCGCTGTCGTCAGGAAAATGATCTCTTTCAGCCAGCCTTTCTCCGGTACGCGTCCTGAAATCCCACGAAAACTCACCATCGTATGACGCATCCGGACTCATGAAATAGGTTTTTTCAAAAGGGCAGAATGCTTTTTTGGTGTGAGGAGGCCTGATGATTTTTTTCTCCCGATACGATCCGTTGACAGCCCACAATTCACCTCTTTCCATTTGCTCTATTTCATTGTCGTCTAAACGCAATGCGCTTAACGCAGTAGTCTCGGATGCAAAATATGTGGAACCATCTTTCACGCCTTTGAACAAAGGATGAAATCCCCACGGGTCCCTGTACGCCCAAACCGTTCCCTCGTTGTCCATGATAACAAGATTGAATGCACCGAGGGCTTCTTCTGCCACAAACCTAATGCCATCCTCAACATTTCTTGCCCGTCTTATCATCTGGGCTATAACTTTTGTATCGGAATCATGGTCTTCCATAGCCAACGAATAAAGCTGTGCCAATTTTCCTGCGTTAAAGACATTACCGTTGTGAGAAAACGTAAGGTCATCAAATTCAATAGGCTGCAGATTGTCAGAATTAACGTCGCCAGTCGTTCTGTATCTGTTGTTGAAAATTCCGTTTCTTGCTCTTACCTTTGAAGCTTGCGAATTATCCGGAAAAACGTTTAACACCTTTCCGGGTCCTCTGTAAGTTCTTGTTTTTCCCGTGTCGGTGTCAAGAATAGAAAATCCGCAACCATCGTAGCCTCTGTGCTGTAAACTAATAGCCATTCCCAACATATCAGAATAGAGGGTTTCAGTGTTTACAGCCGCCCCTATGCCGCATTTATGCTCAGGTGCGTACAGTTGCACAGCCACGCTTACTATTGATGATTTAGTAATTTATATATCAGCCCGCAGAATTAATTTTGGGTTTTATGGCCAGGATAAAAATCGCTTCGGCGGGCGAATTGCGCCCTGGCCAGTCAAAAGTCGTTGAAACAGACGCAGGCGCCGTGGCGTTATTCAACGTAGGCGGCAGTTTTTTCGCAACGTCCAACACATGCCTGCACAAGGGCGGGCCGCTGGGTGAAGGTTCGTTGGACAACTCGGTAGTTACGTGCCCGTGGCACGGCTGGCAATACGACATTACTACGGGCGAGAATTTAACAAACCCGTCACAGCCTGTAAGAACGCACAAGGTTGTTGTCGAAAACGGCAGCGTGTTTCTGGAAATTTAGGTCGTAAAAGCTTTTTGTTCTGCGGGCTGTTCTAATAAGTATGAAAGGCATCACGCCGGTAATAGCGCTGACAATGCTTGTGTTAATAGCAACCGGGCTGACAGGCGTTGCTTATATCTGGTTTTCCGGCTTGTTGACCGGCTCGTCGGAAAAAGTCATATCCATTCCGACCGGCGGCGTTTATTGCAACGGGCCTCCTGCCAGCATGGCGATTATTGCTACAATACTGAATGCGGGTGCGTCCTCCTCGATTGTTGCATCGGATATCAAAGTGTTCCAGGTCGACGGAACATCTGTGGCCCCGTCCATCGCAGCGCCGATAAAACCCGGTGAGGCCAAAACGGTAACAACAAGTTACACATGCGGCGGCACATGCGCGGGCGCAGGGCACGACATCCGAATAGGCACGGCTTCAAACGTTGTCCAAACCCGCGTAATCTGCAAATAATGCTTAAATCTATTTTACGTGAATACAGGATATGCGGGCGTTTATAACTTTCTTGGCATTTGTTCTGGTGTTGCTGTCAGCAGATTCCGCAGCCTACGAAGAATCTGGTGTAGATCATTATTGCAACCTGGATCCGGTCCAACCTAGCGGGCTGAGAAACCTTACGTGCGTAAACGGGTCAGACATGTCGATCATCAGCAGCTCTTTCGAATTCTGGCGGCCCGCTTACATGGTCATACCCGGGAATTACAGCGGCACTGTTGTTGATTTGTGGGTTTATGTCGGAATAAGGCATGGCTGTGCCGGAGAGGTGGACGTTGATCTGATGTCGCCTAATAATACGAGGGTTAGAATTAGCAAGAAAAATTTCACAGATCAATTCTATTGTCCAACAGAACAATTTGCCCAGGATCCTGTGTATGGTGCGCCTTATACGCCGATATGGATTGATAACCAGACTAATGTAGTTTCTGCCGGCGCTAACAATGATTTTCCTGGTACGTTAGACTCATTTATCGGCGACAGGGTTAGTGGTACGTGGTTACTGAATACGTCTGACCAGTCTGGATCTGGCGATTTTGGTACCGGCAACGTGAGCTTTTGGGTCATAACAATGACCATAAACACTTCCATCGATACTGTGCCGCCGCTTTACCATGACAACATAAGCAGCGTTGTTAGTAACTATAATCCAAATTCACTGAGCAACTTTTCAATAAGATGGAACGATACGAACAGCTCGATAAGCACAATGCTTATGGAAAATAATTTCACAGGCGCTTTGCGCAACGAAACACCCGCCGGAATCGAGTTAAGCGTTAACAATTTCATCTATTATTACAACCTCACACTGCCGGCAGGCATTTTCCAGTACAGGTATTACGCCAAAGACGCATCGGAAAACTGGAACATAACGGATATTTATTACGCTTATGTGAACAAAAGCAATGCAAGCTATTTTATAAATGTCAACACAGAAATACCGTCCAATCCTGTTACCTTTGTGTACGGCAGCCTGCCCAATGTAACCATATTCAAAACTAGCGGCGAAGGCAACATTTCGTTGTATCTTGATGAGCAGTTTGTAAGTAGTAATGCAACATCAATAACTCAGATAACAAAGCTGCCTTCAGGAACAAACACGCACCGATTTGTTTACAACGAAACGCAAAATTATTCTCACAACGAGACAACGCTACAAATTATAATATTGAAAAATTCTACCCTCCTAAACACCACGCTGGATGGCAATGAAGCAAATATAACAATATCCCGATGTCATGGTTTGAACGTTACTGCGTGGGTTAATACAAACGAAGGGCAAATAACTATTTACAAACAAAATAGCACGCATAACATAGGCCTTGTCAGCGGATCTAAAAATGCTACGTACATAATAGCTAACTGCGAAACCCCAGGATCGGAGTTGAACTTCACCGCATTTTACCCTGAAAACCAGAATTATACGTCAGCCAAAAAAACATACTTTGCCACAATAGTGGCAGATTCTATCGCACCCAGATTTTCTGGCAATCGCAGCGAAATACAGAGTTCTGCATCAGAGGATAATTTTAGCGCGAATTTCACCATAAACTGGGAAGACGACGTAAATATCAGTATCGCGTTTTTCGAGCACAATTTATCTGGCAATTTTTCTAATATAACAATGAACGGTTTCGGATTTTTCTACTATAATAGTTCTGTAATTTCCGGCTTGTATGCTTACAGGTTTTTGGCCAACGACACAACGGATTTGTGGAATTATACCGAATACTTTTCATTTTCAATTTCGTTTTCACAACCTTCCAACCCGCCGCCCGGCGGCGGAGGCGGTTCGGGTGGTGGAGGCGGTTCAGGCGGTGGAACGACAACCACTACGATTACGACCACAACAACGACAACTACCACGACTGCGACTATAAAAATAATACCTTTAAAACCTGTTGATAACAAAGACGGGCGTTCCAGCCAGATTTCAGGCGATATTCAGCCAAACGCAACCACAAACGAAATTGTTTCGAACCTGATAACAGGCGCGGCATTCGCAGCCAGAAATCCGCTGGCAGCAGCTGTTTCATTGGCCGTGTTTGGCGTGATAGCTGTAAATTATTTGGTTGGGTACGAAAAGCTTGGCAGGATATCGAAAAAAGCTGTTAAATCTGTATTGAAGATGGTACGCAGGCTGGTTTAAATTGTTTAGATGTTAATGAATTTTGATGCCCAGACAAACAGGTAAAAGGAGCAGTTGGCCCCTCTATATTGCGATTATTCTGCTTTTTCTGGCGATAGGGTTGGAAATATCCCTGTTGTATAAGGAACGGGCGAAAGCTGTCGTTATCGATACGCCCAACAGGCAGGCAATATTGTCGGGTGTAAGCAATCCGGGAAGGCTGATCGTATACAGTTTTAACGGCCATGGTTATGACAGGGACATTATCGAAACTGGCTACACGCTGGTCCATACTGTCATCGAAGGCGATGCAAGAAACGACGGCAAAGACCGGATCTATGTCGGAGTTTCGAACAGCTATTTCCGGCAACCATACGGTTGTGAAGTTATCGAATATGAAAAAGCTGATGGTGAATGGGTAAAATCCGTGGTTGAGCGCGTTGGAGATGTCCGCTGCAAGGATTTGACCATTGGCGATGCCGACAATGACAAAAAGAACGAATTGATACTGGGAACGCATGGGGAAGGCCTGGTAAATGTTTACAAATGGGACAGCAAGGGCAACAAATGGATCGCACAGAACATAGGGCGCAACTGGATAGGCAAAATAGATGCCGAAAGAGGCACAAACCACAGGATAGCAAGAGAGAATCTTACATACGATGCCATAGACCAGACTGCAGTGCACAAAGTCAAGGTTGGCGATGCGGACAATGACGGCAAAAACGAGCTGATAGCCACGGAATCGTCTTCGCTGGCTTATGTCTCTGGCCCGCAGATAAGTTTTGTGAATGTGTACAAATGGAACGGCACAGGATGGCTTGTCCAGACTATAAGGGAGGATAAAGGGTTCCAGCACAGGAGCATACTAATCGAGGATGTTGATGAGGACGGAAAGAATGACGTGGTCATAGGCACTTCCAATGGAAAACTAATCATGATTAAGAAATCTGGCGATTCGTGGAATGAAAGCCTGATAGACAACGAAACGCTTGAAAAGAATATGAAAGGCGTGGATTACGGCTATTTGTATAATACCGCAAATAAATCAATACTGCTCGCTACAGGATTCCCGCACGCCATGGTTTACTCATTTGACTGGAATGGACAGGCGTTTGAGAAAAAAATAATTGCCAATATATCCAGCATTATGAGCAATGTGGTTTTGGACCTAAGCTACAACGCCATGGAGGCGATGCTCGGCGACGTGAACGCGGACGGGAAAAATGAAATAGTTGTCGCCGGGTTTGGCCAGACCAGCACGATGGGATGGGAGGCGACGCCTTTTGGCTTTCTTTTGGTGTACAGCCCTGAGGATGCGGAATGGAAGCCTGTCCTGCTTGACACGTATTCTGTTTTGGGGATGGATTTGGGAAACGTCTAAATTGAGCCTTATTAATGGTATTAAGTTATGTACCATAGGTGTCTGTACGAAGAAAAAGCAAAAAAATATTAAATTTGTGATAGCTTTTTTAATTATTGTTTTTTCATCGGCACTTTTTATACTGGAAAATAAAGGTTACAATGTTGTTTTGGTGTCTATAGACACCCTGAGGGCGGATCATCTGGGCGTGTACGGCTACCATAGAAATACATCGCCAAACATAGACGCGTTGGCGAAAGAGTCCATCGTATTTGAAAACGCAATTTCCCAGGCGTCGTGGACACTACCCTCTCATATTTCGTTATTTACTTCCAAATACCCACCGGAGATATACCCTTACAATCTCAGCATAAACGTGTCGGATAATGATTATATAGTTTCTATGGCAAGGAAAGAATTTACAGCGCATCCAAATATAGCGACTATACTGAAAAACAACGGTTATTCCACTGCGGCGTTTGTCAGCGGCGGATATGTGGCAGGAAAGTGGGGTTTCGAGAACGGGTTCGACGTATATGACGACAGCTACATGCGAATTAAAAATCCGGCCCCGCAGATAACTTCGCGGGTCGTTGAATGGCTGGAAACCAATCGTACAAACAAATTCTTCCTTTTTTTGCACTATTTAGATGTGCATTGTCCCTACGAGCCGTTGCCCGAGTTTCAAAATTTTTATCTGAAGTATCATAGCGAATTGAATTTGTCGATCCTCTGCGCAGAAGAAGTCGCCAACAGCAACGACATAAACAAGATCATCGGCGGCTATGACGACAGCATAACGCAGGTTGATTATTATTTGGGTGAACTCATCGATAAATTGAAGAGTTATGGGATATACAATAAGACTATCATAGTGGTCCTCTCGGATCACGGGGAAGCGCTTTACGATCATACGGGTTCCGAATATTTTTCGGATGACTTCCCCACCAGATACATAGGTCACAGGTATTCGTTGTTCAACGAGGTTTTGCGGGTGCCGTTGATAATCAAATACCCAGGCTCCGGCCATCGGATTGTACAGGAAAGAGTCAGAATTATAGATGTACTGCCCACCATTTTGGGCATACTTAAACTGGGCGCGCCGTTTAACTTCAGCGGGGAAAATGCGTTAAACGTTGGCCAGGACAGAAACCTTATGGCCGTCGGCGGTCCCACAAAAGACCTTCCATACGGAGCCTATGCCATTTTCAACGATAGCTACAAAATGATATTTAAGGTGAAAAAGGACGACACTAATGTCACGTTACTTTACGACCTGGAAATTGATAAGCGCGAAGCTTCCGATCTTAGTTCCATGAATGCGGATATTTCAGAAAAATTGAAAAAACAGTTATTTTACATGCTGAACATCATGGTTCAAAGTGTGGCTGTCAAGAACCATGGAGACATGGCGCACACGAGGATTGTAAACGTAAAGAATATAATGCAAAACTTGGCTCGGCAGGGTTATTAACAAAATTTTACGGTGTAGTATTTTTTAGTAATGTGGTGGCAGGTAATTTGATGTATAAGTTGTCTGTGCTTGTGACAGGTGCCAGCGGTTTCGTGGGCAGACGCCTGTTAAAAAAACTTTCGGAAAACAATTACATGTATATGAACTGCTAAATATTGCGAGGCTGTACGAGAAAGTGAAAAAAGACTTTTACCAAATTGTTATGATAGCTTATTTAACTCTAGGTTCGGAAGGCTATACGCAGGATTAAATACAAATAACGAGGAGGTCAAAAAAATCTTGTCTGAGATAGAAAATCTACGTGTTAAATCTAGTGCTTATATTATTTAATAGGATTATCAATAGGCCGGTTGAACTGGTAGTGCATGCAAATATATTAAAGGCTGCAATATTTAAGTATGTACCTGCAGCCGATAACGATTGGCAATTACATTGTAAATTCGGCGGCATTGATTTCGGCGCTCGTAGTCATAACAATAGCCGGCGCTGTAATACTAATAATATCTAGTAATACACCAACAACTTCCAGCGAAACCACAACGATCCAGTCACCAATAGGCGCAACATTTACAGAAGATTTTTGTATGAAAAAGTTGCAATTATCTGCTGATTTTCTGGAACAAGCAGTATACGAAGAAAAATTGTTGAATTACAACATTGACAGATCTTACTCTGATAAAGAAGTTATATGGAAAGTTTATTCCGTGGGAGAACCTTCTGATATAAATTATATTGCTGGTTTGAATCTGGATACAAATACCCGAGGCAAAGGAGCGCCTCCTCTTGACCAGAGAAAAGAAAAACTGTTATACTTTGTTTTTTCTGATATTTTTCAAGGTTGCGGTAAAATCAATCGTAATGCATCGTTGAATATTTTGCCTACCAAAACCATGATTTGTGAAGGTCGTCCGACTGAGGACACAAGAGGCATTACGGTATCTTTTACCGAAGAAATAACAGATCAATACTTCCATAGATACACTTTTTTTGATTATGATGGCATTGCCACAGATTGGGAGGAAACTTTTTATGTTGCAAAGCCGTTCCAACAACGCATCATAGACCTCATGAATTACATAGTCTATGTACGGCTTGGATGTAATTAATTATTAGTATCCAATAGCTGATATAGAGCGCCTTGGAGTTTATATGATGAATTAATATTATCGTTATGCAAATGTTAAATCATGGCAAAAAACCATTATGAGCCGGTTTTGATTATGCATCTTTTTATAGCTTTTACCCTCATTATTATCCTTGCTACAATTACTTTTACCAGGCCAGACATTAAATTAGCAGACGCAATGCAGAAATGCAATAAAGAAGATCTGCATACTAGGGTAGGATGTTATAAATATATATTGGAACGTGAATTAAAAAACAACAATAACTTTACCTATGTTTATAAAAAATTAATTCCCTATACGTCCTCATTAAATGAGAATCTGACAGATCTAAGCTTTCATGGAACCAACTGCCATGTTTTTACCCATTCTGCGGGCAAAGTGTTGGCCTCAATGTATAGGGACAGGCCAATAGAGGGCATCTCCCTTTGTGCAGATAATTGTTTCCAAGGTTGCGCAACTGGTTTTGTAGATTATATCCTATATCTGCAAAATTACAGCGAGGAAGAAACAAATAAAATGTTGGACTTGTGCCCATCAAAATTTAGTTTTGGATGTGCGCATGGAGCAGGGCATTCTTACTTTGATAAATATGTTTACAATGTTAATTTGGTGGAAGATTTATTGGAAAATAAAGATAATAATTATTTATCTCATGTGTACCGGTCTCCAGAAATCGGAAATTTAGATCTGGCATTTAAAGGTTGTGATAAACTTATGAAGGAAGACCAAGTAAAAAGCTGTTATGATGGTGTAACTCATAGGATATATATTGTTACTCACCTCACGGATCACAATTTAACAACAGGCATGGAATGGTGCAACCAGTCTGTAGATTACAAAGAAAAATGTATTGAACGTTATGCATCTGTGATAGGTATTATGCAAGCTGGGCAGTATATTTTTAGTGGGAATGAAAAAGCTTTCAATGATTTTTGCATGGATTTAATTCGAACTCTTGGGCATGGAATAGGTAAAAAATGCTTTAAAGGCGCGGGCATTATGATAATGATGGTCCTAAATTCCATGCGGGTAGACCCAAGTTTCACTGATTCTGGAAATAATCCAGTAATAACCTCAACTATCAAGCATTTTATGTCGCTGTGTAAACAGGCAAAAGAATATTCAGAGGAATGTTACGAAGGCATGAAACAGTACGATTCCACTAAATTATTGGAGCGGTATCTTAAATGACTTCGACATCAAGAGTTAATAAATTTATCATTGTTGCAATAACCATTGTATTTTTGTTCGTATATATACTTCCATACACCTTTACATATTCCAATCCATATACAAAAAAAGTGAAAGATTCTATTATTCGTGGAATTGATTTCCTCGAGTCTGAACAAACATCATCAGGAGGCTTTTATATGCATGCATTAGGTATTAATGGGACTGCAACCGGTATTGATCATGTGAGCCCTTTGGCGGTTGCCTATGTATTGTATTCGATCAAAGATATACCTGCCAGATATCTCTCCCCACAAATGATTAATAAAAGTCTTCAGTTTTTAATAGCGAGACAAGAAAATGGAAAGTGGAGATATTTTGATTTGAAAACGATACAGAATAAAAACGTGGTTTATTTGCCTCCTGACTTGGATGTGAGTTCTGCTTCACTTATCGCTTACTACACATATGGTTTACCCTTCAACGCTTCTTCTGCGCGTAATTTGTTGGAGCATAAAGATGCATCCGGGTTGATTTATACTTATCTGGGGCACGAAGATGCAAAAGTTTATGAAAACACTGATTGCGTTATTAATTTGAATGCGATTTATTTATTTTCTCTTCTTGGCCAAGAGGATGCGGTCAAAGATTCATGCAACACAATTGTGAGGTATGGACTGAATACAACATGCTCGATGTACTATAAACAGGATGAGTATGTTTATTATTATCTTATGTCCAGGGTGCTTGGAAGCGGGAAAGCTGCATGTATGGAACCTATGCGCAAGCCTATTGAGAATGAACTCATCAAAACTCAAAAATCAGATGGGAGCTGGGGGAAAAACGTCTTTGACACCTGTCTTTCTGTGAATTCACTGTATAATCTGAGAAAAATCGACAGCAAAGAGATTGAAAGGAGTTTATTATTTGTATTGAATATGCAAAATGAGGACGGAAGCTGGCCTGTTGGCCAACTTGGCGAATCTGGAAGTTATAACCCTGCAGACCGGCACGATATCCCCACTTTTTATTGGGGCTCCAAAGCTGTGACAACAGCCATCTGCTTAGAGGTGTTGGGAAAATACCTGAATTATTACGAAAGCGGCTAAGATATGATCTTGTTCGAGGAGTGTACAGCATCGGTATTTATAACTTTGAAGAAAAATATAACCTATGAATTTGTTATTGAAACTTAGTCGTATTAAGGACTGGTTTCATATACTGGGGATACCTATATTAGGGTATTTTATGGTTTCTGGCGCAACTATAGAGCACTTGTCATTTTTAAAGATGTTAATCTTTGCCTCGTCCTCGCTGGCCTTTGCTTACATGTTTAATGATTATTCAGACCTAAAATACAGAAGTTCAAGCCTCCTGATTTATTCAGGTGTTTTTGCAATTGTGTCAATAACAGTAGCATTTTTGATATCCACACAAGCATTATCACTTGCCTTTTTAGGATTATTAACCAGCTTTTTGTACTCGTTCCACCTAGTCAGACTAAAAAACATCCCGTTTGTGAGCGTTTCATCAAATTCGCTTGCCTTATCTATTTTATTTTTGGTTGGGTCTTCATCTTTCGGAGGCGTGAGCACGGAAGCATTGTTATTTGTTCCTGTCATATTCATGATAACCGTATCTTTCAACATAATGCATGAAATTGACCATGCGGATATGGATAAAATGTCGGGGACAAGGACCACCGCAATTGTCATCGGAAGCAATATGTCTTTGATGATGTCCCATGTTTTTATTACATTGCCTTTTTTTTGGCTGTTTGCTGTAAACATATTTTTTGGCGCTTATGGGCAGATTCTGCCGTTGCATCTTATGCTGTTAATCGTTTATTTTATGCTGGTGTCCAGAGTCAGAGCCATTGGCAAGCTAAGAATGTATATGAGATATACAGTAATTGTATACGGGCTAGCAACGTTGTACACTCTTGTAATCTGAGCAACTTTAAAATCGGATGCCATGTAATTCAGGGTGATTAGCAACAATTAATAATTTATTATTTCTACCTTGTCTATCGCGCTCCATTCTCCGTTCCACATGCCGCAAGGACCGCCAGCTTTCCCTTCAATCTTGATAGTTATTCTTTGGCCTGCAAATTCTGACATGTCCATTGATAATATTATCCAGCCATCTTCGGGTTTTAAAACAAATTCTTCTCTCTTTTCATTACTTTCGCTTTTTGCGGAAATAACAATCAAAGAATCGTCACATCCACCCGAGATTGCAAATTCTGCTTTGCCTGCTATGTTCGCAGCGACGACCTGTATTGCGTAATTTTTTCCAGGCAACAAATTTACCGTCCGCTCTATGTATTTGGTTTCTTTTGTTGAAAGTGGGTGAAGTACTATGATGCCTGTTTTGTTGTATATGGGACCTTCTACCCAACCCCCTTCATTTTCCCGCCATTCATCGCTTCCTTCTACGGTTAAAAAATCATCTGAAAATCGTTCACCGGCCACGCTTATGGGTTTTTGGGCGTTTGTTATTAATAGGAATATTATGCCGGATGTTACGGTGACTAATAGAAAGGAGGCAATGATTATAGTGTTTATTTTTTGGTTATGAAATTCGGCCATATAAGCACTTAATATAGTAGTTGTTTTTCCCTTTTTATAGGTTATTGCATGTAGAATATCCGGTTAGGGAAGGTAAATTAATGATTGGTCAATAGCTTATTATGGCTGGTATAATAGGCATATTTGAATTTTCCAAATTACATAAAATAGATAATAACATAGCCAATGAAATGTTAAAAGCTACCAGTTCGATAGCAGATTGTAGGCAGTTAAAATTTATCGACGATTATATATTTTTAGGTGAGAAAAGGCAAAATTCTCTTGTAGATGAGAAACACATTTCTCAAAACGAGTATGGCGATATTTACGCTGTCATATATGGAATATTGTATAATTGTCCAGAATTGAGGATGTTGTTATCAGAAAAATGTCATATATTTAATTCCGATGATGACGCAGAAACAATTGTTCATCTATACGAAGAGTTCGGAGACAGATTTATCGGTAAATTAGAGGGCGAATTTGTTGGTGTGTTATGGGACGCTAAAAAATCAAGGCTCCTTATTTTTGGCGATCATTGCGGAAGTAAAGCTGTATATTATTCGATCATCGGCGGTGCAATAGTATTCGGTTCCCAGATAAATCCTATTTTAAAATATCCTGGTATAAAAACAGCACCCAGTTTGAAATCGGTAATAAGCTATCTTTCGTTGTCATTTGTACCACCGCCCAACACCATGTTTGAGCAAATAAAAACAATGCCTATGGGGAAATACCTGAGCGTGAATAAGAACGGTATTAAGACAAACGATCATTATTTGGAAAAAGACAAGGCTGAAATTTACGGAAATTTAAATGTAGAACATACATTCGAGACGTTAATTAAAAATGCTATCAAAAAAGCGGTGTTCAGACTTCCGAAATCCAAATTGTGCATCTTTCTATCTGGTGGGATGGACTCTACATATATAGCAGCGGCTTGCCAAAATCTTGGCATAACACCAACAGCGTACCATGTCAACTTTCCGGAAGATAAATCAGCCGCAAAAGCCGAAGAAATCGCTTCTACGTTGGGTTTGGAATATGAAAACATAGAGGTGTCCGATGACATTTTATATTCTTACCCGTCCCATATAAAAAAAGTAGGAGTTCCGCCGGAAAATCTGTTGGCTGACATTTTTGGCGCTTCGTTCCAGGACAAGGTCAAGAAAAGTAAGTTTGCCCTTACAGGACTTTTTGCAGAAGAAACATTATTGTCGTGGAATTATGGGATCTATAAGTTTTTTCCATATTTACGGAATAGATTTCTAAGGAGCATAGTAAATTCACATCGCCTTGACATGTTGCCTGATTATGTAGAAAAGTTCATATTTTTGGCAGGTTCTGAGAGTCTTGCTGAAGCTGTTTTTAGGATAACCTTGAGACCTTATTGGCATGTTAACATTAGTGCATCCAAATTACTTAGACCCCTTAACCAAAATCTGGCGGCTGCATACAATGCATCAAGCATTTCAAGACAAATAAACATTTATACTACAGTCCGTTGCATGCAAAATTCAATAACAGCGAATTCCCATCTATTGTTATGTCCTTATTTAGATTCCCAAGTAATCAACAGTACCGAGAAAATCCTTGTACCAAAATACATCTTTGGCAATAAGCCAATTTTAAAAGCATTGTTAAAGAAGAACAAAATTACTAACATGCATAGAGACAGCCCTGAAGCGGTAAAAGCCTTTTATTCCAGAAACAAACAGCTGATAGCAGAAAGGGCGGAAGGTATAGTAAAAAGAGATTATCCGGATTATATTAAAAAAGCCTTTTTAAAAGCGTATAAGCTGAATAGTCTGAACTCCAAATATGATTTTTTTAAATTGGAAATACTTGGAAGATTTTTCTCATTAGAAACGTGGAACAAGATACTTTCAGACAACTGAAACGCGTTCAGAATGTTTGCTTAGCTCCATATACAATCGGTTTCGGTTTTAGCCGACATATACATTTCAGATAGTCTATAGCATCAAATATCTTTTCGATCATCCTGAATCTATGTTAGATATATAAAATGCAATATATATACTTGCCGGTCCTTTACTGGGAGCCTGTCAACTTAAGGCTTGTAGTAAGGATATGCCCTAACAAGGACATATCCTTAAAAGGTGGTTAATGGAACTACAAGCTATAATGAATAGGATTGTTTCGCTTAAAATATTCAAGCGAAACAAAATACCAGCCGAAA
>JACPZZ010000025.1 GCA_016195275.1 Candidatus Aenigmatarchaeota archaeon
ATCTCGTCTGCTGATTTGGAGTAGTTGAATATTTTAACCTCGTCTATAGAACCATTGAAAACATTATCCACAGAACTTCCATTCAAAACCGCCCCTACGCCGAGTACATTCGAAGAATTCAGAATATCACCAGTGAACGCAGTCGAATTCTGCTCTATGCCGTCTACGAATATAGTCATATGCGTCCTGTTATATCTTCCAGCCACATGCCTCCAGCTATAATCAACATTAGTCGTGCTGCTTACAGCATTCCATGAGCCTGACCAGACAACAAACCCATATTTCCCTCTACCCACCCCCAGATTCAATAATCCCGTATTAATCCCGTAGGCAACGGGTTTGTGAACAATCGCAGTATTATTGGAAACAGGCCTTGTCCAGGCTTCGATGGTTATTTCCTTGGTGATATTGAGGCTCGCAATATTCGGCACAACACCAAAATCGTCCAATCCGTCAAAGCTCAGCGCATTCCCGAATCTTCCAGTCATGTTATGCGTTACATTATTCGCGCCGGTCCACGTGCCGTCATTCCCAAACCCGCTTTGATCCCTTGCTGTCTGTGTTGCGTTCTCGTCAAAGCTAAGATATAACACAGTTCCGGATGCAGCTTGGAACGAGTTGTTCGTCGCAACGCCAAGTATCGGAGTCGCCTTTTGGATTGTGAAATACGAGTTCGTTGCCGTAGCATTAGTCCAGTTCTGCGATTCTGAATAGTAAGCGGAGAAGTTGTAAATTCCTGCAGCATAAGTCCTGTTCGCCGATGTATTGCCAGCAGCGCGCGATATCTCCGTATCGTTCTGGAGTATTACAACCGTGCCCGAAGAATCTCCTAGCCTCGCGGTTATGTTCGCCCAAACCGCAAGCGGGTCGCCGTATGCGAAGCCGGATGAGGTGTTGAATGTGACTGTGATATTCGAGTTTCCTCTGGTCACACTTAATATCTTGCTGACATTGTACGCCGTATAATTCTGCGTCTCCCAGTATGTCACGTTATACTGGTATATCCCGGCAGCCAGTAGTATAGTATCATTCAAAACCGTATTCCCTGTCCCATTCGAAACTCTCGTACCGTTCCTTGTAAGGTTGACAGCAGCAGAAGAATCGCCGAGCCTGACAAAGCCTGTGATATTCGTCGCGTTCGGGTACGTTTCCGGCAGATCCATCCACACGCCTTTTGCCGATGCGTTTATCTCGTCAACGGTCATTGAGTAGTTGAATATGCGGACTTCGTCGATTGTGCCGTTGAAATAATAATTATTCCCGTTCTTGTCATCCCAGCTCCCGATAATTACAGTAGGGCTGCTCCCGACAGTAACGGTTGTGCTGGATGAATTCACAAGCACGCCGTTCAGGTAAACAGAATCGTGATTCGAACTGTTTAGCGTATAGGCTATATGATTCCATGTGTTCAACGGCACACGGATACGTGAATTAAAGTCGTCTGCCGCCCCCCAATGGCCTATAAGTATTTCCTGCAGATTACCAGTCAAGCACACAGAAATATGCGTATTCGCCGCGACGGACTGCCCTATGCCTACCATGCACCCCAGAGCTGATTTGTTCCTCGCATTGACCCATCCTTCTATTGTTATTTCCGGGGTTGCGCCTGTTGGTATTGCTGTGTTGGATAACCCTACAAAATCATCCACGCCGTCAAACTGTAAAGCATTCCCGAACCTGCCTGTCAAATTTCTCGTAACATTGCTGGACCCTGTCCAGGTTACGTCGTTTCCATAGCCGGAAGAGTCGTATGCTATCCCGCTTGCATTTTCGTCAAAACTTGCGTAAAGAACCGTACCGCCACTATACAGGAATGAATTGTTCGCCGCCAATGCAAGTATCGGCGTAGCCCTATTTACAACGAAATTGTTGTCTATAGACGTTGTATTAGTCCAGTTTTGCGATTCTGAGTAATATGCACTGAAATTGTGTATGCTTGCAGTGATTGTGGCGTTGTAAGAATTGTTTCCCTGGCCTCTTGTGACTTCTGTGCCGTTGCGATAAATAACAACAGCCGCGGACGTGTCGCCGCGCCCTGCGGTTACATTTGCCCAGGCCGCAAGCGGGTTGCCGTACGCAAAACCGGACGAGGCGTTGAAATTAACAGTGACCTGCGCGCTTGTGTTTCTCAAAACCTGGTAAATCAATCCGCCGTCGGTGAAGTTCTCTGACCCGCCGGTTTCATTAGCAAACCAGCGGTATGAATAGTTTCCTGCGGCTATGTCGGTAAAGTTGATATAATACATTTCGGTTGTTGTTGCGGCGTTTGCTATCACGACGCGCGGTGTGGTTGCGAAAGAATAATTCAGCAAAGTGCCTGTTATGTTTGTTTCGAACGAAACGTTTTGTATTGCATTTGCTTGTTTTGTCCAATTCACTTCGAAACTGTGGTTGTGCAGCGGGTTGTATTGAAAACCGTTTATTCTTGTTGTGTTCTCCCGGTACAAAGGCGGCGGGTCTGCTGTTGTCGTACTGGATAAAACTTTCAAATCAAGGCTGTCGAAATCAACCCTTGTGTGCGGGTCTCTCGCGGCCTGCGCACCCGTAATAATTATGATCGACGGCGTTATGTTTAGGATCTGCCAAGGAGCTTGCACACCGCAGCTGGCCGCATCATTTGTCACGTTTCTTGAAAAGTTGAACCAGCCCGAAGGCGACGTTATATTGGTGTGCTGTATGTAGAAATAACAGTTTGTCGTCGAATTTATCTTGCTGATCTGGGCTTTTTCTTGTAGAGATACCAAATAGTGCATCCTGAAAAGCGTGCTGTTGAACTCTATCACCATGACGCCATACGTCCCGTTGTCCGACGTGCTGGAAGCTGGCGTTGTGTTTACCCTTAAAGACCAGTCCATAAAAACAGATATGTCGAAGCTTGTTGCGTTTTTAGTATATCCCGATGTGAATGCTGAATTATTTTGCGAGGCCGCGGGCTGCGACCAGATGTTATCATCTCCGGCATTGGTCGCGGTGTGTATCTGCATCACGAAAGTTCCACCAGTAGCGGGCGGCAATCCTCCCCGTGTGCGGGTTGCGGTTTTTGTTAATATCGCTCCAACGTCTTGGAGCATCAGTATCGCACTCCAGTTTCTTGCAGTTTCTCCTGTTTGGGGTGCTGTCTCAAAGCTTGGATTCGTTAGCAGGCTGGTGTTCGTGTACGTTATCGCCGCGTTCGCGGATAACGGCAACACAACTAAAGCTATGATTACGGAAACCATGATGATTGGAAGCGGCGCTTTGGTCTTCATCTTCCCAGCCTCTCCCAGTCTTTTTTCAGATAGTGAAGCGTGACAGCTCCGATCCTGCGTCGGTAAATCGTGTTTGCACCCTCAAGCCACAGAATGTATTTGGTCACAGTCTGGCGGTGCGATTTCATTATTTTCGACAAATCAGCTATCGAAAGGCCTTCCGGATGCTCTTTCAGAACATCTATCAGACTGTCCCTGAAGCCGGAAGCCTTATCACTATTATTAGACGTCAAAAGCAGACACCATTAAAAGACACTATTAAAGTATATGTTGGGTTTTGCTTTTAAACTATCAAACCGTAGCTGTTTCCTAGCCTGACAGAAAGGTATTAAAGGGTGTGCGCCACAGTTATAACGGTCAGAAAGGGGCTTTTTGTCAAAATTTGCGCCATCCGCATAAGCTTGTGTTCACGTAAGTCCTCAGGAATTAGGATAGCAATAAAACAGAAAATATTATCAAACAGGTGACTGCTTCTTTCCCTTGGCGTTGCTTAGTCTTTGCTTCCCGGATTTATAATTCTTGTTTTCGCATTGCCGATTCGGCAATCTGCCCGGAGTCGAAAAGCTCGCCTTGGAATCTTGTAGCCGGCGCGTTGATGCCTGCCGTTCCTCGGAATCGGACCCACGTAAAGAAGCCGCGGAACATGCTTTACGACCGATAAAATTTGCCGACCGTCGGCTGTGTTCGCCACGTCCAGATAAGGTTTTAATTCCTGGCTCATGTTGAAATCTATGCAAAAATAGAATCTCAGCCTTCTTCGTTGTCCCTTTTCTGCATAATTTATTTCCCAACAAGTTTGCGGTTTGAGAGTTATTCTTCGACAACTTTTGATCGGAAAATAAGTCACGTCATCGAAAACGTCTTGTCTGCCCGTTTTTCTAACCTGATCCAAAGCCGTGACAAAATCGCGTCTTTTGCTCTTAGGCATGTCACGTATTGAACTTACTTCAGCGTAATTCCTCAAAACCGTGATTTTACCGCATCCATAACCCTAAAAAGAGTCCACATCACACGGGATGCTCTAAAAACCTTAAATATCAGGGTCTTGCATAAAAATATTATGGCAGCCGAAACTGTGACTATCAGCCGCGCAGAATACGAGAACTTGAAAAGGCTTGAGAAAATCGATCATAACCTTATCGCACAACTCGCTGAAAGCCTTGAAGATGCTAAGCACGGCCGGATTCGCCGTGTTGCTTAATCGCTTCTTCAACGGTTTGCATGGCAAACCGTGCATAGGAAATTTCAGTTTCCTATGTAATGACTTGATGGTAATCCGGCAGCATACCCTTTATTTCATCAATGGTTTCCTTCTGGGTTTTCTTGTCGCTTACCCCACCATCAACACCGCTCTGATATCGTCATAAACCAGGAAATAAACCCTTTTGCCGCCTAGTTTTTTCTCTCGGAAGAATCTGTACCCAAGCGGATCCCCGACGTACGGATTGTTAACGAGCTGTTTGCGTTCGAATTTTTCAACCTGTTTTTGCTGCTCTTTGGAAAGGTTTTTTGCGCATTCTTTGTCAAACTCCTGTCAATTGAAGCAATAACTAATGGTTCATAAATTTTGACCGCGTGATGTATGGTATGATCTGCCTCGGGATAGAATCGACTAGCCACACTTTTGGCGTAGGTATCGCAGACAGTGCGGGCAGAATTCTGGCCAACGAAAAGGACGTCTTCGTACCGCCAAAAAACCAGGGCATAGAACCTGTAAAAGCGGCGCAGCATCACCGTGAAGTTGCTGAAAAAGTTTTTGAAAAGGCGCTAAAAACTGCAAAAATGGAAATTTCCGGTGTAGATCTCATTTCAATAGCAGCCGGCCCGGGCCTGGCGCCGTGCCTGCTTGCGGGAATGGAGTTTGCAAAGAAGCTGGCAAAAAGTTATGAAAAGCCTTTAATTCCCGTTAACCACGCTGTTGCCCATATTGAAATAGGCAAATTAACAGCCAAAACAAAAGACCCTGTTTGTTTGTACATCAGCGGCGGAAACACTCAAGTTATTTCATTCGCCAACAAACGCTATCGTGTTCTTGGCGAAACGCTCGATATACCGATCGGCAACGCCCAGGATTTTTTTGCAAGAAAGGTAGGTTTATCATTCCCGGGCGGCCCAAAATTGGACGAGATGGCAAAACTCGGTCGTTGGACGGATTTGCCTTATGTCGTAAAAGGCATGGATGTTAGTTTTACAGGCATTGTCACAGCGGCGTTAAAAAAAGTTAAAACCGAAAAACTGGAAGACGTAGTTTTCTCGCTCAACGAAGTTATGTACTCGATGCTCGCCGAAGTTGCGGAACGCGCGTTAGCTCACACAAACAAAACCGAAGTCCTTTTGATCGGCGGCGTCGCAGCTTCGCAAAGATTCCGCGAAATGATGGATGTAATGTGCCGCGACCGCGGGGCGAAATGTTTTGCAGTCCCGAAAGAATATGCCGGCGATTGCGGCGCCAACATAGCGTGGACCGGTTTACTGGTCGATAAACCTGTGAAAAATCCGGACATCAATCCAAGATGGCGCGTTGACGAGGTTGAAATTGAGTACTGATCAGCGTCCCAGCCTTCGGCCATGGATCTCATCATGCTCATGTTCTTCGAAAGTTTATAAATTATTTAAGTTGATAAAACGTCAAAAATCGAACAGGAACTACGGGAGCAGCGGAACCGTGTCGTTGGGGCAAAAAGAACTCATGAAATAGAATTCGACCCGCATTCCGACATACGGATTGCGAAAAGGGATCTTTGTGACTAAAGTAACGAAAAACATCGACTTTTATCACAAAAAGGCGATTTGGAACTGCTTATAAATAATTTGTTATCTAAATAGCATTATGAAAAACGAAACAATAGCCGTGGAGATACCTAAGAAGATCCTGCAGATTGCTGAGAGCCAGGGTATAGGCAAAGAAAAAATAAGTGAACTTATGAAATCGTTTGCTATTTTAGAGGTAACTGCATTAACATCTAAAATGAGCGAAAAGGACGTAAAAAACTTATCTGATGATATGAAGGCTTCTGCATGGAAGAAGGTAAAACAAAAGCTAAAAATCTGATTCTTGACGCCAACATTGTAATATCATGTCTTGCTAAAGAATTTGGAATTACAAGAGCATGCATGATAATATTGAAAATACAAAATGCCAGATTTTATACGCCAAAGTCGGTACACCAGGAGATATTATTCCATATACCCACAATTGCTAGAAGATACAAAATCGATGCAAACCTGCTAAAAATATCTCTGCAAGAATTATTTAGAAATGTAGGAATTGAGGATGAAATAAATTTTAAGGATTATATTGATAAAGCAAAGGCTTTGGTTAACGATGAGAAAGATGCAACTCTCGCGGCGCTGGCCCTTAAACAAAAACCGGCAACGATTATAACATTCAATAAAAAACACTTCAATAAAGAAAAACTAGAAAAACTCGGGATAGATGTTCTCGAACCTCACGAAACTCTGTTCCTTAAATTCGGGATTGATATAAGATCCGTAAATAGCAAGGTAAAAAGGAAAGGGGTTGCTATATTACTTCAGTCAATCATGGAATTGTTTGAAAAAAAAGTAATATTATTAAGTGATGCGAAATGACGAAACAATTCGTTTTCTACTATGACGATGAGTCTGATTCCGTATTCATCAAACTAAAAGACGTCAAAATCAAAGGAAGCGTGGATATTAAACTCTAATTTATTGATACTTCTTCATAACGTAAACGTTGTCCTTCGGCTTGACAGTCTGGCTAACTTTCAACCCGATCGCGTCGCCGTCTTTGGCTTCTTTTACCGGTTCAAACTCAATTTGCATCGACTCTACTTTTTGCATAAAAGACGTTGCCGGCCCTTCGATTGCGATATCGTCCCCTATTCTAAGCGGGCCTTCCAGCTCCACTACAGCCACGCCTATCTTTCCGTAGTAATGCGCAACTTTACCGACAAGTTTGCGGTCCTCGTTCATGCTTAAAATCTATATTCCTGATATAAAAAAGTGTATGAAAGCATTAATTTTGCACGCCGATGCCCAGGGGCTTAAAAAGGCTGTTGAAATCCTGAAAAAAGGCGGTTTGGTCATTTACCCGACAGAAACAGCTTACGGCATCGGTTGTGACGCGACCAGCAAAAAAGCTGTGAAAAGGCTGTTCAGGATAAAGAAACGATCCTCTAAGAAGCCCCTCTCGGTAATCTTCGGTTCAATGAACAGATTAAACAGGTATGTGTATCTGGACAAGCATGGCATAACGCTAATCAAATCGTTCATGCCCGGCCCGCTGACACTGGTTGCAAAACCGAAGAAACGCCTGCCCGGCTCACCGCGGAACGAAATCGCGTTTCGCATACCTTCCGGGAAATTCGCATTATCCCTTGCAAAAAGCTTCCCTAAGCCGATAACGGCCACAAGCGCAAATGTGTCAGGAGAAAAACCTGTCTACGCCTTCGGCGACGCTTTCGAACTTTTCAGGGATAAAATAGATGCGATAGTCGACGGCGGCCGCCTCCCAAAAAGGAAGGTTTCTACAGTGTTTAATTTAATCGCCATGAAAACGGTACGCAAAGGTGCGGTAAGCGAAGCCAAAATTAAAAAATGCTTATTACGAAAACGCGCAAGATAATTGTATGTTCAAAATCCGATACCCGTGGAAATACAAGTGGAAGCACAAAAACCTTATTTTTATTTTTTTGTCTACAGCCTTTGCCGTCTATATGCTGAGAACGCCTGAAATAGTCTATTTCATAGAGCACAGCGGGAACCTTGGTTATTTAGGAGCTTTGATAGCAGGCTTTTTCTTTTCTTCTATGTTCACGACGCCCATAGCCATGGCAGCGCTGGTTATCCTTGGAAACACGCTGGAACCTGTCTGGATAGCTGTTGTAGGCGCGTTAGGCGCAATGACAGCCGACTTCATGATATTCCAATTCGTAAGACGTTCGATAGACAGCCTTACAGAAGATATTGCGGAGCTGAAAATTTTCATCGAAAGGCATAACCCAATACACACAGATCCAAATTCGGTTTTGATCCACAGATTAAAGGTCTACCTCGCGCCTGTTCTTGCAGGCCTGATAATCGCCTCTCCGCTGCCTGATGAAATTGCAATCGGCATGCTCGGTGCTGCCCACTACGACAAGAAAAAGGTGTTGGTCTTCGCATTCGTCGCAAATTTCCTCGGCATCCTCGCGCTGGCCTATGTCGGACGCTATGTGCTGTGAATGCTATCTGCCGATACTTATCAATCCTGTGCTAGGTCATAACCTTTAAGTATCACACCGCCCCACTATGTAGTGGGTGAAATGATGGCGATAGTCAAGATGGACGAGAAGGGCAGGATACAGGTCCCCAGCGGCCTGAGGGCCGAGTTGAAGCTGAAAGTCAGGCAGCCCCTGCTTGTAACAAGGCAGGGCGAAGGTATCGTGGTAAAGAAGGTGTCAAGGGTGGAGCCGATGCAAGACCCGTTGCTAAGGGACTTCATCCTCCGTCCGTTGAAGAGCAAGGTGAAGGTGACGAAGAAGCTGCTGGACCAAATGGAAGAAGAGCAGTGGTCCGGTTGATCCTCGTAGACTCCAATGTCTGGATATTTGCCGCAACTGAAAACGCACCGGAGCGGCAGATTGCGCTAGACCAGTTGGCGTTATCCCTTCCCACGGATGTTGTGGTGAACGGGATTATTTTTTCCGAGGTGTTCCACCGGTTCCGACAGCTCTTCGGAGTTGCGCCAGCAAGGGAGAAGGTAACCGAGATCGTCCATCATCCATCCGTGCATTGGTTGGATGTTGGAAAAGCGGATGCTGAGGAAGCCATGAAGCTCTCCGAAAAGCACTCAATCAGAATCAACGACGCCATTATCGCAGGGCAAGCGCTTCGGTTGAAGGTTCCGGTGCTCACCGACAACGTGAGGGACTTCAGGAGAGTAAAGGGACTAAAGGTCGTCCCGCTCCGATAGGCGCGGAGCACCCACCCGCATGTGGGGCAACGCCCCTTACAGCCGTTGAATAGCGTCGCATCCGAATCAGGGTGCATGTACTACATCTTGATCCGCGACGCGGAGATGCTCTCGGCCTTCTGTCTTTCGATATACGCGCGTATGATGTTTCGATTTTCTTGAGAACGCGGCCATAGTTTTTGTTGTATCGATAAAAACTTTCCACACGTTAGAAATCCCGTCGCCGGCTAATAAACTAAGACACTCGTATCAGTCCGATGCTCGGAGCGGTTGTTTGTGCCCAACCTACAAATTGTGGATTAGCTATTTAAGTCAAAGTCACTTAAATAGAAGTGATGATTGAGTTCTCGGACCATGCCAAAACCGCCATGAGGAAGCATGGAATAACCGAAGATGAGATCATGAAAGCGATGATTGATGGGGTGACTGAGTTTGAACTGCTGGTCGACGGCGAGAAACGATACGGCAATGTGCTGGCCGAAAAAGCCAGGAGGCTCATTGTGGTATGGTGCCACAAAGGCGCCAACAAAAGGGTGATAACATGCTATCCGCTAAAAAGAAAGGGTTAGAGGTCCGTTGCCTCAGGTGCAACGAGAGGATGAACGAAACTGTTTTGGACAGATATGAGTATATGGAAGGCTTCCAGCTGTTTAAAGTTCCGGGCTTCCAGTGCAAGCGATGCGGGAACCTGTTCTTCACCGAGCGGCAAGTGGATGACATGGAAAGGCGGACCGAAGAATTGAAGATGCACACCTTCGCGTTCAGGCGCACCGTGGCTGTTTCCGGCAAGGGCCTTGTTGTGAGGGTGCCTTCTGACCTGGCAGAGCACCTGAACCTCAAAGAGGGCGAAGCAGTAAGGATACTGCCAGTAAACCATGACGGGTTCCTTGTCGAAAGGGAAAAGGAAGGCCGCCGGTCTTCCAAGTAGCACACGCCCAGTTAATTAGCCTCACCCATCGCCATCCTTAACCGGCTGGAAATAGTTCATCACGTTCAACCTAAGACACTCGTATCAATCCGATGCTCGGCGTAATCCGTATTTCCGGTATTTTGCGGTCTGTTGAAAACAGACCGCTCGCGATTATGTCGTCGCCCGCGTTTATCGGGCTCGGTTGTACAAAACCAGACTTGTAAATTCTTATAGTACCCGTTCCGTCGTCTGTGATAAGTATCTGGTAATCAGCCCCCTTCGAAGTGTAGTTATCAGCGATCTCTTTTACAAATCCTGCAACAGTTACATATTTGCCCTCGTACCTTTCCGGGTGTTGCAAAAGTTTTGATATGAGCGTAGAATCTTCTATTTTCGGGAATTCCCCGGTGTCCGCAGCGAAAAAAAGACCGAAACCAAGCATGATAAGCGCAAAAAGAACCGCTGCAAAACCTGTCTCGCTCCTTTTTTCAGCGCTCCTTATGTACTTTTTGGCCGTGTTCATCCTTTTCTTGCTTAATAAAATTACAATAACTACAACAGAAAAGGAAAGGAATATTATTCCGAAGTTGGGTAAAATGTCAACAGACCTGAAAGCCGCGGTCGTTAAATATTCTGTTGAAAAAGGATACTTCCACATTATTCCGGTTACGGTGAGCGTGTCAAGGAACAAATGGGACACCCAACCCATAAAGAATGACGCGGCGATTTTTCTGTTTCTTATCAAGTAGTACAGTATGACAGTGAGTATAAGGCCTGCAAAAGGTGTGTGGAAAAAAGTCCTGTGCATTTCGCGATACGGCGTGAACATCGTATCAAGATCGGGTAAAATGGCGCCTATTACGGCAAAAAACGCGTAAGCGCCGGATAAATACGACAATGCATACGCAAAAATCGCATGCACAATGGGCATCATAAAATCAGTTAGATATGTATTGTTAAAGATAAAAATGATGTATAACTGATTTTTCAAAACTAAGAATACTGCAAGGCTTAAATAACTTAACTTATGCGCAGTATCGACATAAATGCGCTTACATTGCCGGAAAAGAACAAAATCGTCGGTAACAACAAACAACCCATGCAATGCGTTCTCTTAACGCCAAACCGTTCGCACAAAATTCCTATCGACGCCGCCGTGTACAAAACAAGAAGGCCTGTAACGCCGGAAAATAGGAGCACCATTAAGGTTATGAAAATTATTACGGCATACGAAACCAGCGAATAATTTATGCTTTTCATAAACGATATTACGTGTCTTGAAAGCCTGACAGAAACAAAAGCTGCTATGCCCGAAGACAGCAGAATAGACCCTACAATAACCAGAAGCTCGTTTATTCCTATTTCACCCAGCAACCGTTCAATCGCAACAGAAGCTCCGCTGCGCGGATTGCCGACAGTATAAAGCGCAGACATTGAAAACAGTGAATCAGCGGCATTGACAGAGCCCAGCATTACAAGGAAGCTCTCCGGCGACGAAACCGCAAGCACCTGCTGGGTCAATACTACAGCCTGCGACGCCCCTATACCGGGCATCAGCCCGACAAACAGGCCCGCCAGTGTTCCTACAACCGCGAATTTCGCCATACCCCTGTAATCGAATGTAGCTTCGGAATATTTTTGGGCAGGCATCGAAGATCTTTTCCCAAGGCTTGTCAGCAGTGTGCTGACGCCGAAAAGGCCTGACAATACCGGCAATAAGGCGTTTTGCGGCTCTAAAACCCTGGCATCAAGCACAAGGAAACCAAGCAGGCCGGACAGCAAAAATATCACCGTGGCGTAAAACATTTTTTCCTTTTTTCCTTCTCCAAAAATCATCATTGCAACTATTGCGATCAGAATATAGTGCACAAAAGGCCGTGTCAGGCCATAAATATTCCCGAACGTTTTCATGGACAAAAACAGTAAAGGCACGCCAAAGAAAAGCGCGATGGACGCGCCCGCGACCATAAGAAAAATCGCTTCCAAACCCCGCCCGGACATAAGAAGCCTGTGAGCCGGCAATATGGAAAGCGCTGTATCTTCATCAGGCGCGCCCAAAAGCGCGGCAGGTATGAAGGATGAAAAAATGTGCGCAGCCATTATAGAGGATATTATCACTGACGCGCCAAGGGGAGAAATGCCAAAATATGTGTATACGGGCAGAATCAAAACCGCAAGCGTGTTCGTGTGCATGCCGGGTATCATTCCTGTAAAAATCCCTATAACGCAGCCGACCATCACGAGTAATAAAATATTTTCTATCATTTAGAAAGCCTCCTTATATCGGCAACCCTGTTCGGTATTATTTCAAGTGCGCCTTTGTATTCGTCGACCACGCCCTTTACAGACACAACAGCATCCTTTGCAAACAGTGTCTGCGCCTCGTTGCCGATAGCCTTCTTAAGGTCAGAAAAAACAACGACTTCAATATCTTTGTAACCGTCGGAAAGTTTTATGAAAATGGTGTCTTCCGTGAATCGTGCTGACTCCACATAGCCTGTTACTTCGACATAAAGCCCGACCATGGAATTGTCTGTATTGCTGATACTAAGCGTTTTGGCCTCTGTTTTGCCGGCAGAAACGTATATCAGTGCCAATCCTATGATGGAAAGTGAGAAAAACAATGCAGGGAATTTGTTTTCCATTGAGACTGATTAACCTCGAAAGGATAAAGCCTTTCATACCTTTGCCGTGATGACAGCTTGTTTGTGCTTTTAAGCCTGTCGCTCCGGCGAAAAAATATAAAGAGATCATGACAATCATTAAAAGCGATTAGAATAAAATGGAGGCCGGTGTATTATGGCGTATGAAAAAGTGAACAGTAAAGGCGTGAAGTATTACCTTCATTCTAGGGGAAAATTGTATTTCTTCTCTAAGAAGCCTGAAGCCTCGGTAGATCTTCCAGCAGGCAACTGGGATGTTGTCGAAAACGAAAGAACAGGCTTGCCGATGCTGAAGAAAAAATAAATTCGGCGGTTAATTAGTCAGTTTCTTTTTCTTGGTTTTTATTTTTTTGTTTATTGTCTCTCCCACGTGAGGCTCGGATTGTCCATTCCGTATTCGATGAATTTCTTGAAATTATCGGCTATCTCTTTCTGTTTTTTTTCTTCAAGCGTTTTTTGGTCAAGTTTTTTCCTGAAAGGGTTGCTTGGCAGGCTTTTTCTTACAAACGAAAAAATCTTGGAAACTGCCGCATACAGTATAACTAACATGGTGTAGAAGACGGAACCTGCAGATTGTCTTTTGCCAAGTGTTATAGAAAACGTCCTGTAAAGCCCTTCAGCAACGAGAACGAAAAGCAAAACCTTTATTGATATGGAAAAAAGGCTTGAAGACAGCACAAAATATTCCGTAAACACCCCGTTCATAAGCATGAATAGAAGGGAAAAGCCTATCAAAAACTCGGCTGCGGCTGAAGACAGGCTGGAAACGGTTGGATTAACTACAACGCTTTGCTTTTCCGGCGGCATGGATCCCAGCAGCGCATAATCGATTGCCAGTCTCATTTCCGCCAGCAAAGCCTTGATTTTTTCCCGCATAAAGATCTAAAACTGGTTGGGCATGTAGATATTAAAGCATTATTTTGGTACCCAACCAGTTTTATTTACCAATCCTGCGTAAGATATTAATAGGCGATATTTTTGATGCTGACCCTGCCGGAAGCCGGAAAAATGCTCAAAAAATACGGCATAACCGTTGTGGAAGAGGCTTTGGTAAGGGACAAATCGTCAGCCATTACAATCGCGGACCAGATAGGCCTGCCTGTAGTGATGAAGGTGCACGGGTTTGTGCATAAGACAGAACACGGTGCCATCAGAACGAACATCAGCACGCTTGAAGCAGTGGGCGATGCCTTTGATGCGTTGCGTGCGGTCCAAAATGCCAAGAAAATAAGGAAAACTGAAGGCATTCTGATCCAAAGGCAGCTTGAAGGGGTTGAAATCATCCTAGGCGTGGCAGAAAACGCACAGTTCGGCAAAGTTCTGAGTTTCGGTTTGGGAGGCGTTTTCGTGGAACTGATTAACGATGTTTCCTTCCGCGCCCTGCCCATAAGGCACCACGACGCGGCGGAAATGATTGATGAACTGAAAGGACGTAAAATTCTGGAAGGTTTCCGGAAGATAAAACCAGCCGACATGAAAAAATTGGAAAAAACTATACTGGCCGTAGCCGAGTTGGCGCAAAAAGAAAACGTCAGCGAGATGGACATAAACCCCCTTTTCGTCAACGGCGGCAGCATCATAGCGGCCGATGTGAGGATACTAGCCGGTGATTGATTGCCGTCTTTTTACCAGCACATAGCCTTTGCCGCTGCTGCGGTTTTTTTTGTTTTGCTGGTTGTTGCACAGCATTACGCACCCCCTTTCCTGGCATTTTTTATCGCATCGGTTTTTCCCGACATTGATTCAAGAAATTCTACTGTAAGAAAAACTGTGTCGTTGGTAATACCGGCCGCGTTATCGTTTTTTGTTGTGCTTTCCGTTAACGCCGATCTTTCGGCGAGAATCCTGTCCGGCTTTGCAGCCCTGTTCGCCTCCCGTGCCGCAATAGACGCCCTTCCGCTTTCGCACAGGGGCAAAAAATCCCTGCACAACAAGCAGTTTTTATTTGTTTTCTCCGTAGCCATTGGTTTTTCCGTCTGGTGGTTCTCCGGGAGAACTAACCTGCCAGCACTGATAGCGGCCGCGGCGCTGGGTTATGCGGTCCATATGGCCGCGGATAGGCTGTTCGGCAAATCGTGAACAACGTTTATTAATCCTGCCCCGGAACAATTAGTAACGGCAAAAGCCGTAATAAACACGACAAGGAGTGAGAATGAATGACAGAAAGAATAGTGGAATTTGAAACAATAAGCTCGAAGGAAACGAATTTCGGGAGGAACAACTTCTTGGAAATAGCGCGTAAACGGGCTAAAACGGAAGAAGGCGAGAACGAATTCCTTTCTATATCAAGAGGATTTTTCTCGAAAACGGGCGAAAAAATCTACAAACGCTCTGTTGCGATCCCGTTGACAGACGAGATGATGGAGTTCTTGCTGGGTTCTGTCAATGAACTAAAATCCGGCTGATAAAAGCCCGCTTTCCTTTTGGAAAGCAAGCCCGCGCGCTGCCCGGGAGTTTTTATTTTTTTATTTCTCCAAAAAAATTAACTCTTTGTTTTATAAGCAAGCTGTCACAATATTTATTAAAAGCTTTTTCTTTTTGTAAAAAGCTTTCGAATGAAAAAGGAGGTCTTGAATTTGGCGAAGAAGAAAAAAAAGAGCAAGAGATAATTAATTTTGATCTGTTAGATCTTTTATTTTATGGCTCTTTCCATTTTGCCTTCTTTTTCTTTATTTTGTTTTTACGTTTTTCCGTACCTCTTGCCTATATCCTCGATCTTTTTATCGATTCTTTTCTCGGCTTCAAGCCTTTCCAGGCCGTAAGTGTTATTGTCCAGAAAATATGCAAAAGCGACCAGGTTCGGATGGACTTTCCTGACTTCCCCGAACATCTTCTGCGCCACCAGACGGTAATCTGGGTGGCCCTGCCTGCCGCTGCGCAATTCGCACAAATGATAAACCTCGCGCAAATTCATCAAAAAATACCACCTTATTCTGTACGCCAGAGGCACAACATACTGCGCCTCTGCCGGAAACTTTGCTGAAATGTGATTGAACGCGTCCTTTGCGGCGTGCATCGCATCCTTGAAATCCGTTTCCAACCCGGCCTCTATCAACTCTTTTGGCGTATCGAAACCGTGGTTAGTTGTCAGCATTTGACGCTCCTGCGTAAGCGTTCTGTGCCTGTGCAGGTCGCGGAACATGCCGTAATTTCCGACAATATCAAACTTGTAATAGGCGTTTTCAAAAGCCCGGCCGGGCCTGTGCCTTCGGTTTGCGCGTTCTGAAACGTATGCGCGCAGTATGTTTTGTTTGTCCGCGTCGGTTAACCCTGAAACAAGTTCCCTCAGCCTGCTTTCCGGCAGCTGAACATGCGGATAGAGTATGGACGATATTATTTTGTTTTCCGCATCCCTGTCATAATCGACAAGCGCAACCAAATCTTGCCCGGTTTCCGCAGACAAAAATCTGGACGCAGCCCTCTTCGTATCCCCGTGGCTTTTGGCTATGTAATCGCGATAAGCATCGCCGTGCCTGTCCGAAACGCGCTTTACAAAAGACGGTATTACCGCAGACAGCTCGCTTGTCATCGCATCAGATATGTTCCTTATCTCTGCCAGCCCGTTCGCGCGCATCTTTATCAGCAAATACTCGAACGCTCTTCCGTTACCGTAGATGCCCATGTTCGTAAGCGTGCCTGCCGGCAGCAGACCGCGTATGATGTCGCAGGCCTTTGCGCGTACAGTGGACTGGTAAGCCCGGTCGGAAATGTCGTCCGTTTTTGGAAACCTTTCTACCACGAATTTTTTGACAGGCTCCACCATCTTCGCATAGGTGTCGAAAAGCGTGTTCATGGTCCGGATATATTCGTCCGCGAATTGCGAGCCCATCAGGGTAGGCTCCTTGTGGAATTTGTAACCTTCTTCGCCCTTCTGGTCGAAAAACACGTAACGCGTAGACTTTTCCAGGGGCGAAAGCCCTATTCTTGAGTCTTCAAGTATCTTTGTGGCGATTATCGAAACGTTTTCGCAGGCGATGTGCGCGCCGCCCAGCTCGGCAACAGAATCGTCGCCGTAATCGACCAGGACGCGGTCGTAAAATTCCTCGGCCCTTCTTATTGCGTCCGCCTGTATACCAGCATCAAAAGAGCCGACGATCTGGCTGAATCCCATCTCCGGTTTTTTAATGAACTCGTCCAGCAAAACCCGTCGTACGCTTTTCGATGTGCGGCTGTAACGCGAAAACAGGGCGCCCTTGACAACTTCAGGCAGGTTCTTTATCACAAAAATATCCTTGTCCATGTTCGAGAAAAAAGGCCTCAGAACCTCGGTTTCTTCCTGCGTAAATTCCTGTTGCATTTGAACCCTCAATTCTTAAAATAAAACGGGAAATTGGAACAAATGTTCCTGACTTTAGTTCCGATGTCCGCGATCCTGCTGTTGGATTTTATGTCTGCCCTGAATTTTTTCAGGTATTCCGCTCGTTCTTCTTTCGCAGGCAATTCATAGCGTTTAATTTCGTTTATGACGTCCGCGATCCAGCCGCCTATCAACTCCATCTCGCCTTCCTTCATTCCTCGCGTGGTCAGCGTCGGCGTGCCAAGCCTTATGCCGCTGGGATAGAACGGTGACGAAGGATCTTTCGGTATCGTGTTCTTGTTCACGAATATTCTCGCAGCCTCCAAAGCTTCCGAAGCAAAAACGCCTTTTCCCGCGCCGAAAGGTGTCAAATCTACCAGTATCAAATGGTTATCAGTCCCGCCGGAAACCAGTTTCAACCCTCTGTGCATAAGAACAGAAGCGAGCGCCTTCGCATTTTTAACAATCTGCATGCCGTTTTCCTTGAACTCCGGCCGCATGGCCTCGCCCAACGCAACAGCTGTTGCAGCAATCTGATGCTCATGTGGCCCGCCCTGCAATGCCGGGAAGACAGCCTTGTCGATTTTTTCAGCCAATTCAGCGTCTTTTTCAAGTCCCTTCTTTGTTACAAGTATCATCGCGCCTCTGGGCCCGCGCAGCGTTTTGTGAGTTGTTGTCATGATAAGATGTACATGCTCAACAGGGCTTTTATGCGCGCCCGACAAGATCAGGCCTGTTATGTGCGAGATGTCCGCAACCAGATAGGCGCCGACTTCATCCGCTATCTTCGCAAAAGCTCCGAAGTCAAACTCGCGCGCATAAGCTGTCGCGCCGACCCAGATCAACTTTGGCTTGTGCTGCTGTGCCAGCGAACTGACTTCATCCATGTCTATGTATCCGTCCTCTTTGACATGGTACGGAACAGGCTTGTAAAACATTCCCGAAACGCTTGTTTTCCATCCGTGCGTTAGGTGTCCGCCGTCAGGCAGATTTAATCCCATAACAGTATCGCCCAAATTGCAGGTCGCAACATAAATCGCAAGGTTCGCCGGGCTTCCTGAGTACGGCTGCACGTTCGCGTGCGGCACGCCGAACGCTTTTTTCGCGCGTTCAATTGCAACAGTTTCTATCGGGTCTACAAATTCAAATCCGCTGTAATACCGCTTTTTCGGGTAGCCTTCGGCGTATTTGTTTGTTAAAACAGATCCCAAAGCCTCGAGCAGGGCAGGCGAAACAAAATTCTCTGACGGGATCATCTGGAGCCCGAACTCTTCGCGCCCGATCTCTTTTTTGATTAAATCCGCTATCTCGGGATCCGTTTTAGTCAAATTCGGTAATTCGCAAAACCAGTCCATAAGATATCTGAATTACCAAATGTGTTTTGGGTTATTTATGCTTACAGCACAACCGTTTACTATGCCATGGAAACTGGTCGACAAGGTGCGTGCCCCGTTCACCGACGAGTACAAATCTTGGATCTCGGCTTTGCACGTGCTCGCATACGGACTCCCTGTTGTCGAAGATGATAAAATCCGATTATTGGGCGAGGACGGCGTTACCCGTAAGTTTGAGGACACTGGCATAAGATACGCTTACGGCAGGGCGGATAAACCCGTAGGCTATGTTGCAGGAACTTTGGAAGAAGTGGGCAAGCTATCTCCCAGAAAACGAAAAGACGGGTTTGGAAAGCTTCAGGATTTTTGGGACAAATGGAGCCTACGGTTGCCTGACAACAAAATGTGGGGCGTTTACAGGGAAATAACCGGCGAATGAGTTATTTAATTCTGTTCAAATAACACACTTTCGGCGATGACGAAGATTTACCGTCCCAGTCTGACTTTAGGATGACGACAACTGGTAGCTTCGGAGCCGCAATTATTGCGTTTCAAAAGCTTAAAATTGAATAATGATATTCCATGATAAACCACAGGACTCCAATCTGAAGTTCGATGTTCTGACATACTCCCACGAATTAATTCATGGGGTTCTGCTTTTCTTTGAAAATCCGATGATTTTCAAGGCAAGAAAACCTGAAGGTTTTCTATGTCCTGTATTTCCGCCTTCATTTCTCACGATTGGGGGATGTTTCCAACCTTGCTTACCAAGGATTTACAGGAGGGAGTATAATGCCGAAGCAAGACTTTCCTCTGGTGATATCATGACTGAAAGGATATTTAAATTGGGTGGTATATGATGTTCCGATACGGTTCGCATTCATCCCACGATTAAAAATCGTGGCTTTCTGCTAAAATCATGTAAACTGTTTCGTAGAGTCTGACAGCCAGATTTTGTTGCTTCTATCCGGGAAGTGAATGAAGAAACAGGCCTGCAATTAAAGGTCCCGCAAATTTTATATTTTGAAAAGGTTTTTGTTAAATACCCCTCATATGATTTCATATATCATATGTTCCACGCAAACTTAGAAAATCGGTCAGAAATACATCTGAACCCCGCGGAGCACAAGAGTTTTATCTGGGTTACCCCGAGCGGTGCCATAAAACTAAAGTTGATTCCAGACCTAGACACGTGCATAAAGCTTTTTTACAAGCTTTAAATATGATTAATCATATTTAGATAATATGAAGAAAGAAATACAGTTTCAGACGGTTAAAGTAGGTGCAAGAGGTCAGGTAGTAATACCTCTGGAGTTTAGAAAGGAGATGAGAATAAAATCAAAAGAAAGTGTAGTCGCGGTAAGAGTAGGAAAAAAGTTGTTCTATGAAAAGATGGAAGATTTTTTAACAGACCGGTTTACAATAGTCCTTAGGGCAGGACTTAAAAAGGTCGGGTGGAAAGATATAGAAAAGCAAAGGAGTAAAGTTGACCGTGAGCTGGAGCTAGAATTTTTGGAAATGGTAAAATGATTGGTCTGGATACCTGGTTTTTTTTTCAATTAAAGGAAAAAAACACTAAAGCCGCAGAATTCTGGAAAAATGTGACCGCAGGAAACAACAAAGTTATGGTTTCCGTGATGGTTTTGTACGAGCTTGGAATCAACATGCTCGCCACTGGTGATAATCGATTTTACGAAGAAATTAAAAAAATGTTGACAGGCATGGGTGTTGTTTTGGTAGATACCGATCTCAGAGTGGTAGAAGAGGCCATGAAAATAAAGTACTCATACGGTTTGCCTACTTTGGACAGCTTAATAGTCGCATGCTACAAAGTTAATGGTTGCAAAGAGATCATAACTGGTGATAGCGATATAATTAATCTTTCTAAAAAAGGCGTAATAAAACTAAAGATTTTGAAATAAGGTGATCATATGAAAAAAAAATTCTTTGTTGTAATAGAAAAAGGTAAGAATAATTACATAGGCTCTGTCGTTGGACTGTACGGCTGCCGTTCTACGGCTAAAACTGCCAACAAGCTAATGAACGGCATAAAAAATACTATCAAAAACTATCTCAGAACAGACGAATTTTACCCGTATAAAATAGATTTTGTAGGCGTAAGGATACTAAAAACGGCCCGCTATAAATCATTATCTTTTACCACAGTCATAGAAAAAGACAGGAAATACTACACAGCTAACGTTCCTTCTTTGGCAGGCTGCTTTACGCAGGCAAATACAATACAAAAACTCATGAAAAACGTTCAGGAAGTTATTAGTATTTGTTTCGGGTTAAAAAAAGATTTTGAAAAAACAGGGTTTGCGGGTATTGAGATGATCGAGGTAGATTTATGAGACTCGTTCCGATCGCAGTAACTACGTTAGTAAAAACTTTACAAAAGCTGGGTTTTAACCCCGTTAGGCAAAAGGGAAGCCACCTTATACTTCAGCATTCTGACGGAAGGAGTGTACCTATTCCAGTGCATGGAAAAGGGGAAATAAATCCACCGTTACTTAAAGGTATCCTTAGAGAGGCTAAGGTGAGCAGAGAAGAATTCTTTAAATTATTAAAAGAAATCCTAGTTCTGTTGGGAATTGTTCTAGAGAGGTCGAAACAAAATGTTAACCGAAAAATACAAGCCTAAAACTACTAAAGACATAGTTGGCCAAAATTCGGTTGTTGAAAAGCTTAAGTACTGGTTCGTCAACTGGAAACCCGGCAGCAGGGCTTTGTTCTTTTACGGCCCTCCGGGCACAGGGAAAACAAGCATTGTAACCGCATTCTCGCACGAGCATAAATTAGAGCTTATTGAAATGAACGCATCGGATTACCGCACACCGGACCAGGTAGAAAAGGTAGCAGGCGCCGCTTCAACCCAAAATTCGTTAACAGGACGTAAAAAATTAATATTGATCGACGAAGTCGACGGGCTTGCAAAAGGCGAAGCTGTGGCGCCTTTGGTAAACCTTATAAAAAATTCTTCGTTCCCTATCGTCATGACCGCCAACGAAGCCTGGGACTTGAAAATCAGGGCTTTGCACGAGGTTGCGGAATTAATGCAGCTGAAAAAAGTAATGCCGTCTTCTGTGGCAAGGAAGCTGAAAGATATATCAACGCGGGAAAAAATAGAAATTGACGACGGCACAATAAAATCCATCGCCGAAAATTCCGCAGGCGATCTGCGCGCAGCGATAAACGACCTCGAATCTTTGTCATCGTCCTTCCGGGAAAGTAAAGTTTCAATATTCGACGCTGTGAGAAAAATAATGAAGTCAGAAAGTGCAAAGGACGCCAAATCGTCGTTAAACTCTGTTTCTGAAGACCCGGAGTATGTTTTCTGGTGGATAGAAAACAATGTCATAGAAGAGTATAAGGATCCCGAAGACCTGGCGAACGCGATGCGCGCGCTGGCTTTGGCCGACCTGTTCCGCACGCGCATAAGGAAACAAAACTGGAAAATGCTTGGTTATTTTATCGACATGCTTACCGCAGGCACGGCGATCGCCAAAAAACAAAAATACAGCTCGTTTGTAATGTACCGGCCGCCGGAAATAATCGCGGCGCTCGGCAGGACGAAAAAGGTGCGTGCGCTAAGGAAAGAGGCCTGCAAAAAAATCGGAAAATATTTGCACGAATCCGCCGCTGGTGTAAACGCTGTTTATCTGCCGTTCCTGAAAATAATCTCGCAAAACATGGATGTCGCGGCTAGTTTCGGATTGACAGAAGAAGAGATGGAAATTCTGAAAAATTAGAAGATCGTCAGCTCCACTTTTCTTAGTACGTTCGGCTGCGCTCCTGTGTCCTTGGCCTTTATCCTCGCATAGACGTCTGTGCAACCAGCGCAGGAACAGGACCTCGCAACGACCCATGAATTGCTTCCCGCGGCGTCTGTGCCGCATTGAGAATAATCGCGTCCATTTGATGATATTTCTATGGAAAATGTATCCGTGTCTGCAACCCCGTTAACCTGTTCCGTGTAAGCCTTGACATCAACGTTGTTTGCGTTCACGCCCGCCGCCTTGAATGCCATATAAGAGTTGTCCTTTTTCCAAAGGAATCTGCTGGCCGGCTGGTCATCACACCTTTTTTCTATCTTGAGCGACTTGTAAGCGTCTTTTTTTCCCAATACGTCTGTCAAACCGTATTCTGCCGAGTCGCACTTCCCAGATATCGTCAGCCCGTCAAAGCCCGACGCCTTAAATGACGCGAAATATTTCGCGCGTGATGAGGAAACCGTGACATTGTAATACGCGTTCTTCAGCAGGTTGTTTGAGGTGCAGCCCAGCGTGTAATTGAAGTCCACTGAAAAAGGTCCTGAAATCGTGCTTTCAAAAAAATATTTCAGTTCGTCAAACGGCTCCGTGTCCGTGCATTGCGCAGCGTATTGCAGCGATTTCCCGAATTTCTCCGAAACGTCAACTATATTTTTGAGCACAAAAGCTTCGGAGTAAGTTTCCGCCTCTGAAAGGTCTATGGTGGAATAATCCTGCAGGCTTTGGTATATGCCAAGCAAAACTCCGACAATAATCACGGTAGCTACGATAAAAAACTGGCCCTTCACGATAAAAGTAGACTTTATTGATAAAAAGCTTTTATCTGGTTACTGCGCATTATCGTATCTGCCCTTAACGGCCTGGGCATGCGCAACGCCGCCCCCTGCACCCTTTTAACAAGTTCCGCTTTGTCTCTGGCTATAGATATTGCTAAAAAAATAAAAAGGAAACAACAAGGCTCGCTTAGCCGCAATAGGCCGCTGATTCAAAAACGCCGTTTCTCGTCCCTACGCGAACCAAAACATTACCCGAACACAGCGTTCCTGTGCCACAAGCCGCGCCGCACCCCTGTGCGTTGATTATCACGCCAGCCTGCCCGGGCGCTACGCTTAAAGAAGATTTCGTGCATTCCGTGCCGCTGATCTGGGCAACGATGACATCGCTGTCCGTTATCGTAGACGAAACGCCCGTATTCAGCACGCGCACAGTCACCAGGCCGTTTTTGCACGTAGCCCCGCCTGAAGGTATCGTTATTGACTTTTCAATCTGAGTGCTGAAAAGCCCCGAAGACCAGCCGTAAAACAAACCCACAATTCCAATTGTGATAAGAACTAGCATTACCGTAGCGACTACCGGTGTTACGCCCTTAAGCATAATTAATTATAACAAAAGCCTGTATATAAACTTATTTCAGATTTCTTATCTGCCGCTTTGCGCCGCATGCCCAGCATGAAAGGATTTCAGATTTGCCTTCCTGCACCATCTTTGTGTCAGGCTGCCCGCATTCCTTGCAAAAAACAAACTCGTTTGCGTAATCCGCCAATTTCCGCGTTATCAGGCTGCTTGTGATGTTGCCTAGAAACACGGCCTGGCCGTTTTCGATGGTTCCGGATGTGGCAAGCTCTTTTTGGAAAAACTTAAGCAGGTGCTGCGTGTCTCGCCGGAACTTGTCCGCAATCTGGGAAAAGTTGCGCACAATGGTCCGCTGGCCATGAGTTTCAACATCTGGAACAGGCATTTCAAACCGCCCTGACGGATTTGAGTCCTTGATTTTGGCAAGCCCGCGGCCCAGAAGCCTCTCGTAATCGTCTGTCATGAAGACTTTTTTGTATAAGAGGATTTAAATTACCGGTATAAGGAAGTAAATTGTGCCCCGGTGATGCTCTACGAGATATAGTGAACTGGCAAAGGCTTATGAAAAGCTCGAATCCACGTCCTCAAAAATAACAAAGGCCGAAATATTGGCAGGTTTATTCAATTCCGCAGAAGACTCCTTGGCGCAAGTTGTAATGTTATCGAATGGCCGCGTATTTCCGGACTACGAGTCAACGGAATTGGGCGTCGCGACGCAGCTTGCGATAAAGTCAATTTCAAAAGCCACGGGCGCGTCCCGGCGGGCTGTGGAAAAAAAGTTCACTTCGCTCGGGGATCTTGGTTTGGTTGTGGAGCATTTCGTATCCGATAAAAAACAAAGCACCCTTGCATCCGAATCCCTCACAGTCGGCAAAGTTTTCAGCGTTTTTAAGGAAATCGCGAAACAATCGGGCAAAGGCTCCCAAGAAAGGAAATTATCTTTGATATCTTCTCTGATAACCGCCGCAACCCCGCTTGAAGCAAAATACGTGATGCGGACTTTATTGCAACAGCTCCGCGTAGGCATAGCGGAAGGCGTTATCCGCGACGCTATTGCAAAAGCGTTTGACGTAAAACCGGAAAGCGTCGAACGGGCCTGGAACATGAAATCGGATTTCAGCGAGATTGCAGTTATTGCGAAAAAATACGGCGAGGAAGGTCTGAAAAAAATAAAACTGGAAATAGGAAAATCCGTGCAGGTTTTGCTCGCGGAAAAGTCGCCGGACCTGAAAACAGCGCTGGACAGTTTCGATAGCCCTGCGGTTGAATGGAAAATGGACGGCATGCGATGCCAGATACACAAAGACGGAAACAGGATTTTAATCTTTACGAGGAGGCTGGAAAATGTGACAAAACAATTTCCCGACCTGGTGAAATACGTGCAGCGTGGCGTAAAGGCGAAAGAGTGCATAATCGAAGGCGAAACGATTGCGGTGGACAAAAAAACGCGTCGTCCGCTGCCGTTCCAGGTTTTATCCCAGCGTATCCAGAGAAAGCACGAAATCGAGCGGATGGTTAAGGAAATTCCGACACGGGTAAACCTTTTCGACGTGGTTTACGTAGACGGCGAGCAGCTGTTCGAAAAACCGCTGAAAGAACGCAGGGAAATTCTTGAAGAAATAATAAAACCGAGCAGCGAGTTCCGTGTCATCGAACAGTTGGCGACAAAAGATCTGGAAAAGGCCGAAAAATTCTACAATGACGCGTTGCGGGCAAAACAGGAAGGCGTAATGGTAAAAAATCTTGATGCGTTGTACATACCAGGCCGCAATGTCGCGGGCGGATGGTTAAAAGTAAAACCGACCATGGAAAACCTTGATCTGGTCATAGTCGGCGCTACATGGGGAACGGGAAAACGCTCCGGCTGGTTGACGTCGTTTGTTCTGGCTGTGCGAGATCCGGATACAAACAAATTCCTGGAATGCGGGATGATGTCTACGGGGATAAAAGAGAAAAAAGAAAGCGGCATGGACGTGACATACGAAGGCATGACCAAAACGCTAAAACCGTTGGTTGAAAAGGAAGCCGGCGGAATTGTGAAAATAAAACCTAAAATCGTGATCGAGGTCGCATACGAGGAAATACAAAAAAGTCCTACGTACTCCTCTGGGTTTGGTTTGCGTTTCCCGCGATTTGTACGCATAAGGAATGAAAAATCCGAGCGCGAAAGCGAAACCATGGAACGTTTGCAAAAAATGTACGACATGCAGAAAAAATAAACAAAAAATATTTCTATCGGTGCTCTATGGCATCAGCCCCAAACAATTCCTCGAGCAACGGTTTGTAAGCCTCTTCGTAAATTTCGTACCCAGATAAGTATTCGGGTATGGCACCAAGCTTTTCGATTATGGCGCCTTCGATAATCTTCGACGCGTTATCAATGCTGATCGTTTCACCCGTGCTAACTTTGTATATCCGCGCCCTCCCGCCTATTGTATCGGCGTGTAATTCCCAGTCTATGGCTATCCTATAAGTTTCTAAAAGGGTCTTGTTCGGCAACGTTGGTTTATCAGGGTCTTTCCCGTCAAAGCGGTAGGAAGAGCCGTGGCCCGATGACATGACTTGATAATCTTCCGAACGTGCCACTTCCTGGAATTTTGTAAGGGGTTTCATCATAGATCTATGTAACCAAAGTTATTTAAGCTGCAAAAAACATCATTTAGTTATTAATTCCGTATGCCACTCGTTAGTGACATCAATTTTCGGCAAAGCTTTATAAGCTTAATTGAAGTTAATTTAGGCTGGTGTAAAAAGGGATTTTGATGGTAGTCTCGCAAAAGGTTCTTGATTCGCTGCGCGACATCGGTTTGAACCTCTATGAAAGGAAGCTTTTCGTCGCTTTGTTAGCCCGCGGAACGTCTACAGCAGGTGAATTAGCCGAAATAGCCAACGTGCCGCGCTCGCGAAGTTACGACGTTCTTGAATCCTTAGCCGCAAAAGGCTTTTTAGTCGCGCAGAACGCAAAGCCGCTCCGTTATGTTGCCGTGGATCCTAAGGACGCTCTTGACCGCGCCTCCCAGAAAATGAGGGACGACATGGAAATCACCATGAAAAAAATAGAGCAGCTGAAAAATTCCGATGTTTTAAAGGAAATGACAGACCTGTACAACCACGGTGTTAAACTGGTCGAGCCGTCTGAAATCACAGGTTCTGTCCGCGGCCGGCATTCCGTGTTCCAGCACGTGGGCACAATGATCAAGGGGGCGAAAAGCAACATACAAATCATTACTACAGCACAGGGCTTGAAAGATCTTCATATCAACCATTACGACTCATTAAAGGCTGCGAAAGACAGCGGGATTTCAATAAAAATTGCAGCCCACAACAAAGCTGACGGGGATGCCTTCAAGGCGCTTAGCCAAGTCGCCGAGGTTAAGAAATTATCCAGTCCTGCCGGCCGCGTTTTCATTGTCGACAACAAGCAGTCTTTAGTCGCGTTAACAGACGACACCGAACACCAGTCGCAGGATTTGGCGTTCTGGACAAAATCCGAGCACGCTTCGGCAGGCGTCCTAGGCAACTATTTCAATTTCCTGTGGAACTCCGCTGAGTAACAACTATATCCTAACCAAAATAGAAAACTGTTTTATGAAGGGCATTACGCCTGTGATCGCGCTGGTCATGCTGCTGCTTATTACGGTTGGGGTTGTGGGCGGTTCGTATGCGTGGGTCAGCGGGCTGCTGTCAACATCCATAAGCAAGGCCGTATCAATTCCTGCCGGCGGCGCATATTGTTCTGGCGGAGATGTCAAGGTTTATGTCCTGAACAACGGGGATTCTGCTATAA
>JACPZZ010000026.1 GCA_016195275.1 Candidatus Aenigmatarchaeota archaeon
AGAACGAGAGCCCTATCAATAACTAAATGCATGAATGATAGGGCTGATTCGTTCCCTGTCAGTTTTTTATTTTTTCTCAGAATAAGCGTGAGCAATTCATCTACTGATTGAAATCAGTAGATTTCTTGTCACCCGATTAATAAGTTAATTGTTGCGACAAGTTTAAAAATTCACCGCTCAAAGAAAAGTCCACCGTGCTGCTTAATCGGATAAGGACAATAGATAAATCAAGGATAATCAGGAATTATGGGAAAATGTCCAGAAAAAAGATGGAAGAAGCTGATGAGGCTATCAGAAACAGTTTGGGTTTGGAAATTTCGCAGGTGAGGGGGGCTGTGACTAAACTAAGAAAATCGACGTACTTTAGTCACAGAACGAGGAGTTTAGTCACAGAAACGAATATAGTCACAACGCCCCTCTCTTCTATCTGTATGGTAGTTACCATAGCTAACTATATAGTTTAAACAACTAAGCCTCGTCCTGAACGAATTTCTTACCTTCTTTCATCGCGATTTCCGCGCGCGCCAGTTCGTGCCCGATGTAGGCGGCGTGGTCCAATTTAAAAATCAAATTCTCATGTAAAATCTGGCGATACAAAGGCTGCGCTTTTTTGCCGCGGAAGGTGTAATTGCTTAACCTGCCGTCGTTAACGCGATGTTCGACGATTATCTCGTTATCTTTTACGGCTATGACAAAATAACCGTTTTTGTCCTGATCAAACGGAATTATTTTACCGTGATATTCCTTATTCAAAGTTTCTTTGGCCCCTTTCCAATTGTTTTCATAAATGTGGGCGTCTATGGAAACTGTTGTCAACGATCCCGATGCTATGCCGACCCGGTGCGCAATTTCTTTCTGAAGTTTCATCAAAACAGCCGCGTTCAACTGCCATACACCGAATATGTCATGGGACCTGAATATTGCGGTTGCGTAAAGCTTGTTGCAAAAAACATTGAAAATTACCTGCGTAAGGCATGGCGGATCAGTGTTTTTCGTGTCGCTGTCAATGTTTACGTCCCATATTGATACCACGGCCCGCCTCGTGTGAGGGACTTCTTTAAGCTTTTGTATGACATTTTCGATTTGGTCAAACCTTTCTCCGTCTTGCATAAGATAATCTCGCATCCTGCTTCCGTACGTGTATTTGACGCCGAAAGGAATTTCTTTTTTGAAAAATGTCTGGTAATAATTTTCCAAATCCCTGTTTTGCCAGTCCAAATCGCTTTTCACCACGGCTACTACATTGAGTATTTCCTTTTCGTCTGTCCCGTATTGCGTAGGCTTTGTTTTTCCGAATTTCATTATAACATCAACCAGCCGCAACCAGGTTTCCCGGATGTTTTTGCCCTCGATCCTGTACGATATTTCGTCAGATCCCATCGAAGGCGATGTCTCTTTTGAAGTTGTTATAAAAACGGGCTCCATGAATGGCGCTGCCGACGGTAACTTCTCTATTTCCTTTGCCAAATCTTTTTCTTTGCCACGCATATCCACTATCTTGATATTTTTCCTTAGCTTCTCAATCAACTCACCGCTTATGTCGGAATCTATGAAGCCATAAGAGCCTATGATTTTTCTTTCGTTGTCTATACCGTTTGAAATAAAACTAATCAAAGCGTCACCGCTTTTCATCAGGTCCGCGCCGCATAAAATTATATTCTGTATATCAGGGTTTGCCAATATGTTTTTTAGCATCGGATTTATGCCCTGAACTGTGTACAAATTACCGCAGACCGCGAAACTTTCCCTAGGTACACTCTTTGCTAAAAGGTCTTTGTTAGTCCACAAAGTGCAAATTCCTGTCGAACTTTGCGGATTTCCTATAATCAGGTTGTCTTTACAAAATATTGGCCATTGCTCCGTAATCATAAATTTTTTAAAACTGCAGTTATGTTAAAGCTCGCATTCAGCCGTTTTGACGCTTCAGAATTTTTCTGAAGGGTTCAAGCTTTTATGCCTCGCACCCGAAAGCGAGACTATGAAGGTTCACATACTCGTTACAGGCTGGGACAAAGAGCGCGCAATATGGGGCTGTACACGCTTGGGCGCGGACAAAGTCTATCTGATCGTTCCGGAATTTACCAAGAAAAAGATAGAATCTTGGGTAAATGAAAAAACGAATAAGATTGCAAAAAGCATTAAGAAAGGTTTCTCTAAGTACTTTCCAATTGAATTCGTTCCCGTTATTTATGACGATTACCTGGATTGTTTTAAAAAAGTCATAAAAATAATAAGGAAAGAAAAAGGAAATGAAATCCTTATAAACATAGCTTCCGGTTCACACATAGCGACGTCGGCTGCGATATTCGCGGCGTCCATAACAAAGTGCAAAGCGTATTATGTGCAGCCGGAAAAATATGATGAGATGTTCAAGCAAGAAAAGTTCATATCATACGGCGGAAGGAATATTGTAGACATACCGCTGTTGCCGATTGCCGCGATTTCCGAGGTCGAAATTGAAATACTGAGATTCATTGACAAGAAAGGCGCGACGTCTGTTACGGAATTGGCAAAAGAGGCGCAAGGCATCTTTGACGTTCCGACAAGGTCCAAATTCAATTATTATGTCGACAAACTTGGCGATGCTGGTTTTTTAGATAATGAGCTTGTTGGCGGCAAGTTGTATACCAAAATCAACGACACTGGAAGGCTTGTTCTGGAAGCCTTTTGTTAGGCCAGAAAAGCTTAAATTACCTTACTAATTAATAGTAGTAAGGTCAAAAGAGCGGAGAAAACGGAATTTCGGGCAGGGAAGCTTTTACTATACCTTCCCCGGGCGGAGATTCATATTATACACAGAGATGGGAAAAATGACAGTTTCATTGGACGATGCGGTTATTGCACGGATTTCAAAGGCCGGCGAGAAGTTTGAGATTTTAGTCGATCCTGTCAAAGCCCACGACTTCAGAAAAGGCAGGGACATCAAAATCGGCGATATACTGGCCTACCCCGGCGTTTTTCATGACGCCAGGAAGGCGGACCGCGTGCAGGATGCGGTAATACAGAAAATATTCGGAACAACGGATGCCAAGAAAATAGCTGAAAAAATACTGCGCGAGGGCGAGATACAGTTAACAACAGACCAAAGGCGCAAGATGGCAGAGGACAAGAAGACGCAAATAGCGAACATGATAGCGCGGAATGCGGTTAACCCGCAGACAAATGCGCCCCACCCGCCGCAGCGAATAACAAATGCGATGAGCGAAGCTAACGTGCATGTTGATCCGCTGGAGCCTGCCCAGGACCAGGTTGACCGTGTCGTGAAAGCTATAAAAGGTTTGCTGCCGATCAAGATTGAGGTTGTTGCGATTGAGCTGCGCATACCGGCGCAATATTCCGGCAAAGCGAGCTCGGTGATACGCTCGGCAACAACCGTAAAAAGGGATTCATGGGGTTCGGACGGGTCATATTCCTGTTTGATAGAACTGCCGTCAGGGCTGGCTGCGGAAATGCTGCAACGGTTAAATAAAATAACGGAAGGCAGGATAGAATCGAAAGAAATCAAACAAACTTCGTAGGAAACTTTAGTTTCCTACGCACGGAAAGCAAAGCTTTCCGTTGTTTAGAAAAGTTTGATCAAAAGAGGCAACGAAAATGACGATTTTGAAAAACGAAAAAGACCTGGTTGTACCGGGTGAAGTTTTAGCTGAAGGCCTGGATTATCTGCCTGGTTACGGGGCTTTCCGCGAAGGCGACAAAATACTTTCGAAAAACGTGGGCATAGTTTCCATACGCGAAAGGAATGTGGGTGTGACTGCGTTGTCAGGCAGGTATATGCCAAAAGCAGGCGACAAAATCATAGGCGAAGTTTTGGACGTCCAGATGTCCACATGGTTTTTGGACATCAATTCGCCTTACCAGGCATCGCTTTCGATAGGCGAGGCTTCGGAAGAGTATGTTGAGCGTGGCGCTGACCTAAGCAGATATTTCGATGTTGGCGACGTGCTCTACGCGAAGATTATCTCTGTTTCAAAGCACAAGAACATACAGCTGACAATGAAAGACATCATGTGCAAAAAGCTGCGCGGCGGGAAAATCGTAAACATAACACCGTCCAAGGTCCCAAGATTGATCGGCAAGGCCGGTTCAATGATAACCATGATAAAGGAAAAGACCGGCTGTAACATTGTTATTGGCCAGAACGGCCGGGTCTGGATAAAAGGCGAGAACGAGGATCTTGCAACAAAGGCTGTGTCAATGGTCGATGAAAAGTCCCATACAGACGGGCTTACAAGTAGGGTGACCGAATTTCTGGATGCAAACCCGACGGTGAAAACCGCAACGAAAACTGATTATGTTGAAGGTGATGTTAATGCGGGATGATGGGCGTGCCAATGAAGAGTTAAGAGAGCTTGTAATAAAGGCAGGCGTGTTCAAGAACGCCGAAGGCTCCGCTTACGTAAAGATGGGCAACACTGTTGCCGTGGCTGGGGTTTACGGCCCGCGCGAACTGTTCCCGAAGTTTTTGCAGAATGCGGAGAAAGCACATTTGAAATGCAGGTATAACATGGCGCCTTTCTCCACGAAGGACAGGAAAAGGCCGGGCCAGGACCGCAGGTCGCAGGAAATTTCAAAGGTTATAGCGGATGCCTTGGAACCTGTGATTTTCACAAAGGAATTCCCGAAGGTCGGCATTGACATCTACATAGAAATCCTGCAGGGCGATGCGGGAACAAGATGTGCGGGCATAAACGCCGCGTCTGTTGCTTTAGCGGATGCGGGCATACCGATGCGCGGGCTGGTCGCGGCAGTTGCGGCGGGCAAGGTTGATGGCGATTATGTGCTTGACCTGACTTACAACGAGGAAGAGAAGACAAAGGCCGATGTCCCTGTGGCTTATGCGCCAAGTTTGAAAAAGGTAACTTTGCTGCAAATGGACGGCGACCTTTCGCATGAGGATGTGAGGAATGTGATTAACGTTGCGATAAAGGGCTGCGAGAAGGTTCACGAAGCGCAGGTTGAAGCGTTGAAAAACAAGTACAGAGAGGTTACACTATGATGGCTATCAGCGAAGAATACGTGCGCGAGCTTTCGGAAAGGGGCATGCGCATCGATAACAGGAAGGACGATGAATTCAGGGATGTGAAAATAGAAACCGGTGTCATAAAAAGCGCGGAAGGCTCGGCGCAGGTTAAACTGGGCAACACAACCGTAATCGCGGGCGTAAAGCTTTCCGTGGGCGAGCCGTTCGCGGACAAGCCTGATGAAGGCGTTTTGATGGTCGGCGCGGAATTGACGCCGATTGCGGATCCGGAGTTTGAGCCGGGCCCGCCGGGCATACGTTCCATAGAAGTTGCGCGCGTTGTTGACCGCACTGTGAGAGAATCTAAAATGATCGACGTAAAAGGGCTGAAGATAAACGATAAGGCTGTCTGGATTGTTAACGTTGATTTGCATGTGATGGACTTTGACGGCAACCTGATAGATGCGGGCAACCTTGCGGCCGTTGCGGCGCTGGCAACTGCAAAAATGCCCAAATATGAAGACGGCAAAGTAAACTATGATGAAAGATCCGGTTCGTTACCCGTAACAACGATGCCGATAAGTGTGACCACTGTAAAAGTCAACGGGAAATTATTCGTAGACCCTTCGAAAGAGGAAGAGGCTACGGCTGACGCAAGGCTTACGGTCTCGATAAAGAACAGCGGCAACATATGTTCGCTGCAGAAAGGCGGCACGGAAGGGTTCACGGTCGAAGAACTGGATAAAATGCTTAACATAGCAAGCGAAAAGAGCGAAGATTTGAGAGCTGCGTTAAAGTAGGCTGATAATAATGTCGAAAAGGACAAAAAGAATAGGGTCTGCGGGGCGCTACGGAGTCAGGTTCGGGCAAAAAATAAGGAAGATGGTCTCGGATATCGAAGCTGTGCAGAAATCCAAGCATACTTGTCCTGCGTGCACGAAAACGGCTGTTGTGAGGGAAGCTAGCGGCATATGGAAATGCAACATATGCGGCTGCGTGTTTGCCGGCGGCGCGTACAACCCTGCTTACGGGGCTGAAAGAACCATTTCGACTTTAACAGAAAGTGAAAAGCCTTTCAAGAAGGATGTGGAGATAGGCAAGCCCGCGTCGAAACGGGACAAATTCAAGGGCCGGGAAAAACCCAAGGCAAAACCGAAGGAGAAGGCTGAGCCGGAAAAGGCCAAGAAAAACAAAGGCAAATAAGCTTTCACAGAAAACACTTGTTTTCTGTGCACGAAAACCAAAAGAAATTAAGGAGAACATAGGAAACCACTGGTTTCCTTGCACGGTTTAGCATTGCTAAACTCGTGAGTCGCCAGAAGATAAGCAATTAATAAGAAGTCTGACAAAGAATGAGAGTAGATTTAATATGTACCGCTGTCTGAACTGCAAAAAGCAAGTCGAAGTTTCTGGAAAGAGGATACGCTGCCCGTACTGCGGGTTCAGGATAATAACAAAAACCGCTGCCGTTTCGCCGAGAAGGGTGAGGGCAAGATAAGGTTATAAGGTGTTTGGAAAACCAAAATAGTTTTTGGGGTTCTCAAAGACCCCACAGGAAATCAAAGGATTTCCTGTGCACGAAAATCTTCGGATTTTCGTTGTTTTACTAAAAAGGGATTTGACATGGAAGTAAGCGAAGAAGTTCGTGGGATGATAATGCAGTTTCAGGCTTACCAGCAGCAATCCCAGATGATTTTAGGCCATAAAGATGCAACAAAGGCGCAACTCATGGAAATAAACAGGACCTTGGAAGAGCTAGAGAAAGCCGGCGAAAGCGAAATTTACAAATCCGTCGGGCCGATACTGATAAAGACCACCAAGGAAAGCGTGAAAAAGGACCTGGCTGAAAAGAAAGAGATGTTAGAGATAAGGTTAAAGAGCATGGATACCGAGGAAAAAAAGACCAAGGAAAAGATCAGGGACCTGCAGGAAAAAATACAAAGCTCGCTCAATAAGAAATAGTAATGGGAAGAAATCAAATTGGTGCGCGAAATGGTGATGGGAATGTACGAACAACTGCCTCACATACTGCAATTGCTGGAACAGGTCGCCATGGACCGCACGGTTCCCAGGAACATACGCACTTCCGCCGAGCAGGTTGTGGAAGAGATCAGGAACGACAAGCAGCCTATGGATTTGAGGATTTCCACGGCCATACACGCCCTGGACGAGGTTTCAAACGACCCGAACATACCGCTTTACACAAGGACGCAGATATGGAACATAGTCTCCATGCTTGAAAACTGCAGGCAGAACTGAAAACACAGGAAACCCCTGGTTTCCTTGCACGGTTTAGCATTGCTAAACCGTGATAAGTTTATATAATTGCGAAACAAAAACTAATTAATTGCTGAGATTGATAAAATGGTGTTTGAAAATCTTTTTAAGAAAAAAGGCGACATTGGGACAACGGAATATATCGAAGTCGACAGCGAGGCCATGGATTCTTCTGCCGGAAAGATGTCAATACGCGTTGAGACGCTGAACGATTTCAACGACACGGAAAGGATGCAGAAATACCTGCGTGAAGGCTCGATAATACTTCTTAAGATTAAGAAATTGCGCGACCGGGATTTGGGCGAGCTGAAAAGGTCTGTCGAAAAGCTGCGACGTACGTCGAGCGCGATCAACGGCGACATCGCAGGCGTCGAAGAAGACTGGCTAATCGTCTGCCCGCAGTACGCAAAAGTGCACCGCGGATGATTTTTTCTTTGTAATAAATATTTACCAGTGTCTATCCAAAACGCGCCGGCATATGTACGATAACGTCTTTGATCATAGGGCCGTTATCGACAGCCACCTTATAACTGCCATTGGCGTACAGCTCTGCACTGAGCCGCTTTATCGGGACTTTTTCCGCCAGCTTACCCAGACCGTGTTCCATTGTTTCCATCGCTCTCTGGCAAAGCATCTTCGAGTTTGTCATCAAAACTATTTCAGCCTCGGGGCGGTTTATGGCGTACGTGCCTTTCACCCAATCGGTTTCGCTGTCCATGTGTGTTGCCAGCAGATAGAAATGCGGCCTATCTCGTGCGGATCTCCAGTTTTGTCAGACAGTGTAAAATCGTTTTCAAAAAGATCCCGCAGATAACCGACTTCAACATTGCCAGAATTTCCACACGGCCCTGTTCCGAGCGGCCTTATGTCCCTGTGGGATGAGACGCTGCTAAGATATTCCTGCAGCGACGCAAACCTAAGGCCCATTTTGGGTATGAAAATTTCCGCGGCCCTCAGTTTCGGATAGCCGTCCTTGCGTTTTGCAGGCTCAAACCGGGCGAAATAAGAAAACAACCTTTGCGCGTCAAAATAACTGGTGTTGACGTCAATTTTTGGCGCCGTACACGTTGGCGAACTCGAACATCATAAGCTCTTCTACCATCTTCTTCTGATCGTATCGGACAACAAGCATTTGCCTGCCCCCAACCTCCGACTTCCCCAGCGAAAGACGCTGGGAAGGCCCGGCCGTGGTTATAGCTGCCCCGGATCCAAAAATATTTTCCAGCTCTTTAATAAAATTCTCTTCGTATGAACCGGCTACAATGTCGTAACCGGCTCTCCACAAAGTCCCGTTGTTTGTTTTCAGGGCTGCGTTGGCCTGGTGCCTGCCCAGTACATAGAACGTTCCTTTTCTTGTATAGCCGCCGAAAGCCAAAATCGGGGTAAGGCATGCATAATGCGGCTCGACAATTTTATTCGTTATTGTTGTCGTTTCCAGCATTTTAAACAACTCCTCGTCTTTCCTGTGGATTTCTTCTTTGTACCTATAAAAATCGTCCTCCGAAGAGAAATCGGGCCCGTAAACAATGGCCGGTGTGAACCTGGCGCTGTATTCTGCCCATGCCATAAAAATCAATCAACCATGCAGCATTTAAAGCATATTTTTTGAATTAATTTACCAAAGCCCTTCGCTTGGAAACTATGGTGTACACGTCTTCCAGTTTCCACACTTTCAAATTCTTCGTTTCGCCCACTTCTATCCACGGCGGCAATCCTGTTTCCGTCCTTGCGCGGACGCCGTCGACCAGATCGCTGTCATCGGAAAAAATCCCGAGCTCGACACCGCCCACTTCGTTCCTTCCATGATCCAAGACTGAAAACAGGTAAGGCTCGCCTATGCCTGATATGCCAACAATTACGTGGACGCCATGTGCTGCTGCCGGTTTGCCGGCGTCTATGTAAACCAGTTTTGTCCTCCATGACATCCTCCCGCGACTAAAGTCGCGGGTTTCCTTAGGCGAATGTCACGTTGTGATGTTCTACCTGACCCTCAACGTAACGGATCTGCGTATGCACGTCCGTTAGACCTGTCGTCACAGCGTAATATCCGCGGCTCCA
>JACPZZ010000030.1 GCA_016195275.1 Candidatus Aenigmatarchaeota archaeon
AAAATACGGAAGCGTCGGCAATTTGGCCTCAACAGGCGGCTGGACCCTGGCAAAAGGCGAGGCGATGGAACATTTCAATAAACTTGAACTCGTTAAACTTAACACAGGGCAGCAGGCAGTTTTCGAGGAGGTCGCCAAAACTGGCCTTGTTGCAACTGGGCGCGGCGCAAGATCTTACAGCCGAAGATTTGCTGCCTAAAAAGACGGGTGGCGGAAGCTGCGGCGTTTAAAATAATTTCGCCATTCTGGGTTTGTCCGTTGCATTCCATATCTCGACCAGCCTTTTTAATTTCGCCTCGCGCTCTTTCCCGATTATTCCGGTCTTGATAAGGTGCGCGCCGATGCCTACGGCAAAGTCTGAAATCCAGTTATCCGTAGTTTCAATTGACCTGTGCGATGCAATAAGATAAAAACCTGCTTTCTTTGCCAGCATCGCAGCGTCTAACGACGCGGTCATAGTGCCGCATTGGTTCGGCTTTATTATCACGCCGTTCGTTGATTTCTTTTCAATGCCCTTTGCTATGAGCGCTTTATTCGTCGCGTACAGGTCGTCGCCCGCTATTACGCATTTTTTGACATTCGCCGTTAACTTCGCAGGGTGGTCAAAGTCCTTTTCGAAAAAAGGGTCTTCTACATAAAAAAGGTCGTACGTCTTAACCAGGTTTTCAACAAATTCCTGCTGTTGCGCAGGGTTCAAGCTTTTGTTCAAACAGTCATAGGAATATCTTCCGTCAAAATAAAACTGGGAGGCTGCCATATCTACACCCACGGCAGCGCCGTAATTTTTCGCTGCGGATGAAAGTATGTCCAGAGTTTTGATGTCGTCCAGGCTGGTTGTTAGCGCTTTCTCGGCGTTTTCGCCGGTTAACCAGCCGCGCGCTTCCATCTGTTGCTTAACAGTTTCCCTGATTTCCTTGTTCGTGCTGACCGCCTCTTCCATGGTTTTCGCTTTAATCGGGACTGTCAGAAATTCCTGTATCGACGTGTTGCCGCCGTGCGCGCCCCCGCCTATTACATTCCCTAAAGGAAACGGAAAAGTTGTTGCGAAAGAATTTATCAGTCTCCATATCTCGCCTTTCGCAGCGGCTTTGAAAACGGCCATCGATATTCCAAGCGAGAGGTTTCCGCCTATTTTGCGGAAATTATTCGTACCGTCTGCCTGCTCTAATAAGCCGTCAATTTGCTCAAAATTATTTTCGTCCAGGCCGATTATCTTGTCTTTTAATGGAAAGAATCTGTTTTCAACAACATCTAACTGCAGATCCACGGCTTCCGAACCGCTTTTCGACGTTCCGGACGGAACGGAAACCATGTAATATTTGTCCGTCATCGCGCGTATCGCAACCGATTCGCCGCCCTTTGAATTCGGCACTTTCAAGAATCGCAGGTCTTTGATCACAGTAGAAATTTGGTTTTAATGCTGTATAAAAATTAGGCTTTCGGCCTTATCACGGTTATGGGTATCAAGCCCTGATCCATTTCCTTTATCGCGATTTTTACAGGGTCCATTTCGCCTTCCGCGTCCTTGACCAATATCGGCGCGCCCAAAGAAATTTGCAGCGCTCTAGCGCCTATGATCCTTACCTTTTCAAATCTTGTGTACTCCATCAAATCGCCTGAAACACTTGTCAACAATCATTTAATGTGCACTGCCATGCTTTTAAGCTTTAGATCCGACTAGCCTATATACCTCAAATCCTCTTTTCCTTCTTTCTGGCCGCCCTTGGTCATTTCTTCAATGGCCTTCCGTTGCAGGCTTTCAACCTTGTTTATGAACGTCTCCATTTCTTTGACCCGCTGGTCTAAGGCCTTAAGATCAAGATTGATTCCCAATATCTTCATGAGTACCTTTAGTACGGATTCTGCAGACTTCGGGTCCGTGACAATGGGGAACCCGGACGTCTCGCCCATTAAACACACGCCGTCCATGCCGCGAAGCTTTCCCAGCCCTATCAGCAATCCCGACGCCCCTACAATAGTGCCTACCTTGGAAGACACGCTGAAATCAATGCCGTAAGCCTCAAATTTTTTTCTCAGTTTTTGGGACGACAGGGCGCCGTAAACCTTAGGCGATTGGGTTTCCAACTGGCCTGTTCCCAGCCCGCCGAGAGTGTATATCTCCTTGCAGCCCAACCCTTCAACGAAGTTCAGTACTTTATCCACTATTTCATAATGTCCTACCTGGTCCAGGGACTGGGCATCGCCGATCAGTACGATAATGTCGCGTGCGGCTTTCTTGCCTTTGATGTAATAGAATTCGTTTTTCAGCAACGCAATTTCAGAATTTTCATGGACAAGGACAAAAGGCAGGAAGTGGCTCGAATGCAACTCGGCGAATTTCACAGCCTTTGTTTGATCTATAAGATAGCCTGCCGCAACGCGGCCGACATTCCCTATGCCCGGCAAACCTTCGATAAGAATCGGGTTGTTCAGTTTCGGTTTTTCACTGACAATGATTTTGGTTTCCATTTCACCACGATTAAAATTTGTTGTCCGGGTATTTAAGCCATTCTCCTGTATTTCCCGTACCTGTCTTCCGGAGAAAATTTCATCGGGTGCACCGACCGCGTCCTGGAACCGCAAACAGGGCAGTTTTCCTTAAGCGTGTACACAGTGCACGCGCATTTTTTAATTTTGTTTATTGGGAACACCGCCTAGTAAACAAACTCGTAACTTGCTTCGCCGCCGTTTTTTTCAATGCTCGTTGTTATCGAGTCGGCGACGGCCTTGATTTTTTTTTCGGTTTTTTTAGGATCCGTACCTGTCATTTTCATCATGTATATGGGAGCAGAAATGTACCTGATTTCGACGCCTTCTTTCCCGGCCTCGGTTAAGGCCTTCTTTATGGACAACAAACCGTCCGGCTTGGATGAAGTTAATGTCAGCTTGCATTTTATTTCCACCTCGCTCTCCTGGAAAATGTCCGCGGACGCTGCTGCTATGGCATCGGCGTATTTTTCGTCTAAACCTTTCTTGACCAGAAGTTTCTTGTCTTTTAATGCGATTTTGAATGCCTTGAAAAGCGAGCCGAAATTATCCTGCAGTAAATAACCGACGTCGGCGTACATCTGGTCAAGGTTTTTGCCGAATTCCTTGCCCAAATCTTCCAAGATTTTTTCCGCCTTTTCCTCGCTCTTATAATCGGACATCTTGCGGTCGTATTCTTCCTTGCTCACGCGCTTCAGTGAAAGGTTGATATGGCCCTGCTCTTCATCGACCTTGATGACTTTGCAGACGCAGCGCTGATTTTCCTTGGTAAATTCCCGTATGTCACGGACCCAGCGCGAGGAAACTTCAGAAATGTGTATCATTCCGAACCTGTCATACTCCTCCAGCCGCACGCCCGCAGAATAAGGATTCACGGTTGTAATCGTACCTACGACCAGCTCGCCGACAGCCGGAAACGCATCCCGCCTTTTCATATAAAATACCTGTCTGGTTTTTGATAAAACGATTTCTAATATGTTATTTTACTTCAACGTTTCAAGTATCTGAGCGTTTACTTTGCCCCGCCCGCCTGTTGGCTCTGCCAAAGTTTCTCCGCAGACCAGGCATTTGACAACAGTCGAAGGCCTTGAAAATATTGACTGTTCATTATTGCATTTGGCGCATTTCACACGCAGGAAGTTTGACTTGTCTTTTGTCATAGTTAATCGCCAACGAACTCGAATTTTTTAACCCTGAAGCCTTTGCCGGAAGTATGCTTTTTGCCGCACACCGTGCATTTAAAGCGGAGGTCGATTTTCGTTGTTGGTTTTGCCCGCCCTTTCGGGTTCGGCCTCGGAAATGAGCCGTAACCTGCTAATTTTCTTTCAAACCGCCTTTGCGACTGCGAATCCGGATGTCCGGCTGATCGCCCTCTTTTCTTTGCCCTTTCGACAACATGTTCCGTGTGCTTGCGGCAAACAGGGCAATATGTCCTGAGTTTCTTCGGGTATTTCATAAGCGTCTCCTTAAAACACTGTGGCATACTATTTAAAACATTATCTTTGATGCCACAGTGTTTTACATTAAAAGCAGGATGGGCTTAAATAGTCTGCTTCACGATTTTTCAGTGTTCGCTGTTTGCCGTTGGCAAAAGATATATATATGTGTTACTTATTAGTAGTGCCATGACAACTCAGACAATTTTAGCCAGGGTGTCCCACGGCAACGAACCGATAATAAGAGCCTTGAAAATAGCCTCGCATTTTCCCGAATGCGACATAGTTTTGCCGGTTCCGCAGTCGAAAGCGGCTTTTCTAGGGGAAATAGCAAACGGCAATAACGTTGACAAGAAGCGTGTTTACATAGATACGGTCGCTCACGCACTCGCAGATGGCATGGGCCTGTACTGGGGCGGTGATCTTAGTCATGAACAATGGGTTGCAAACAACACAACATACATGGATCATATGGACCGCATATTGAAAGACCACTACGGGCATTTCTGGGCAAAAAATCTGGACGGAGAAGAAAAAAACTTCGAAGCGCAGAATGTGAAAATGGTTCTGAATATCGGCGATTTCTACGACCAGCTGGGCGTCGACGCGCCGGTCGTATACGAATTCCCGTATCGCCACGGCGCGCTGTTCCAGAAAAGCAGGTCGGCAGGCTACGCCGGGTTCGGGAAATTTCTGGAAGCGCGCGAGAAGCAGCGAAGCGTAAGTTTTGTTCCTTTGATACACAGCTTATATCACGATTCCCGCTACCGCCCCTTGGGCAACGAAGAATTTGCGCCGCACATGAAAGAAGAGCCCGCTGATTTTGATTTGGCGTTGCCGGAAAATTCAATAGGAATGGTTTTCAGCGGGACCGGAAAAAAGGTCGACGTGCTGAAACGAATTGCCGCGCACAGCACGCACCCGATTGTCACGGGCACATTTTCTCCGGTCGAAGGCGACAGGTATGTGAAAATGGAACCTCCGAGGGCTGAATTTGTTCACGTTTACGCAAAACCGCAGATACTTGCTGTTGTCGGGCAGACAGGCTACGGCATGTTGGGCAACACCTGGAACGCGGGCAAGCCTGTGATATCGCCGGTGTTCGAAGAGGGCGACGACCAGGAGTTTATCCACAATCTTAGAACAATCAAAAAACTCGGTTTAGGTGTTGTTGTCGAAACACCGGACCAGATAGACGCGGCTGTTGAAAAATCGCAAGCCTGTGTGGAAGCTGTGTTGATAATGAATCAAAGAATACGTAAAGAATTCGAAACGCTTGACGGCCCGTCTTATGTCGCGCGCAGGATCAGGGAATTGGGTTTATACTAAATCATGTAATTCTCAAATAATCTCGACGCGTATTGATTTGTCCACAAGTTTCCTGAACTCGTTCGGGTCCGCCTTTATTTTTCCGTTCGAGTCGTAATGCATCGGCACAACAATTTTTGGTTTGATTGCGTTCGTTGCCATCGCAGCTTCCTTGTAATCCATTGTGTAGAATCCGCCTATAGGCAATAAGGCGACGTCGACCTTTCCAAGATTTTTCATTTCAGGGATAAAATCGGTATCGCCGGGATGGTAAATTGTTAATTTGTTCACGGTAATCAGATAACCAACACCCAAGCCCTTTGGATGGAACGGCTTGCCGGGTTCGCGGAACTTGTTGATATTATACGCAGGCACAACCTTGATCGCAATTTTGTCTATGTCAAACTCGTCGCCCGCCTCCACCGTTTTTACGTCCAGCCCGTCCAGCATTTTCGCGCAGCCTTCCGGCGCTATCACCGTACCGTTTTCCAGCAAATCGCGTATGTTTTCTTCGGCGCAATGGTCGAAATGCTCGTGCGTTGTTAAAATCAGTTCAGCTTTCCTGCCATCGTCCGGCTTTATGTACGGGTCTATGTAAAACGAATAATCTTTATGAGTTATACGGAAAGACGCATGGCCGAGATGCTCTATTTTCACGTCGTTTATCGTTAACTCGCCCATGACAACACCACAACCATTTACTGCTTTTGTTTTTTATATGTTTTTAAATTTCAATACCGCCAAGTATGCATCAATGTGGAATGGCAAAAAAGACCTGCTGGGCATGAATGACCTGTCCAAAGAGGAGATAGAGGGCGTAATACGTTATTCTTCAGCCCTTGAACCGCTTTCCGGCAAGGGCTCCAAGCTGGGCATATGCAGGGGCGAGATACTCATCAGCGCCTTTTTCGAACCGAGCACAAGGACAGTAACCAGCTTTGCAGCCGCGATGCACACCCTTGGCGGCGATGTGCAGACGTTTCTCGAATCCGGCTCGTCCATTGAAAAGGGCGAAACCAAGGAAGACACAATACGCACGCTCGAACAGTACGGCGATGCCCTTGTCATCAGGGATAGCGATCCCGGTTCTGTTGCCCGTTACGCATCATTGGTCAAAGTTCCTGTAATAAACGCGGGCGACGGCATCAACGAGCATCCAACGCAAGCTTTGTATGACATGTACACCATATGGAAACAGTTTGGCAGGTTGACAAACCTTAGGATCGCGGTTGTGGGCGGCCTGAAATATTACAGGCCCTCAAACTCCCTGGTAATGGGTTTGGGAAAATTCGAGGGCAACAAAATATTCGGTATTTGCCCGCCGGGCCTTAGCTTGTCAAAACAATACAGCAACGGCTGTTACGAGGAAATGCAGATTAACATGACCCATCTCAACGAGGTCCTGGAAAAAATAAAGCCGGATGTCGTGTATGTGACAAGGCTGAAAAAAGAGTACATGCCGCCGAATGAAGATACTAAAAATTACTTCTATGTTGTGGACAACAAGACAATGGCTGTATTGCCGCAGAATTGTATTGTCATGCACGCCCTTCCGCGGGTTTGGGAGATAAACACCGAGATTGATTCGGATCCGCGCGCAATAATGTTCAAGCAGGCCCGCCATTCGCTGCAGGTGAGAATGGCAGTATTGGCCCTGTTTTTAGGACACGAAGACGAACTCAAGAAACTCTAACTTTTCCGAACACGCGGGCTATGTTCCCGAATGTGAGGTCATCAAGTTGCTTTTCTGTAAACCCTCCTGTGCGAAGTCTTCCAAGAAGCGCGGCGTACAAATTCAAGCTTTGTATCCCGGACATGTACGGGCTGTTTAATTTTTCGTCTGCTGTGTGAGGCGCGTGATCTGTTTCTATCCAGTCTATTTTTCCTTGCCGCAAGGCAAGCATCAAACCGTCCCGTGTTTTCGCATCCCGTATGGGAGGGTTCACTTTGAACATTAAACCGTTTTTCATCGCATCGTATTCTGAATAAAGGAGATGATGCGGCGTTACTCCGCAAGTTATTCTGATGTTTTTTCTAGCTGCATCGACTAATTCAACAGCTTCAGGCGTGGATATGTGGCATACATGAACCGTGCCTTTGAAACCTGCCTCCTGCGCGAATTTTATCTGGTCGCGCACCGATTCAACCTCGGCGGCATTCGACCGTGCGTAATTCCATGTTTCAGGTTTGGCAGGATCCCACAAACCATTTCTAAACAGGCCTTCTTTCTCACAATGGACTGCAACAACGCCTTTGTATCCCGCGTCGGCAAGCGTTCTGTAAACAATTGCCTGATCCTTCCCATTAATAACAGAGATATCTCCAACAGACCGGCCGGCATACATTTTCATGCCGATAACGCGATCATGGTTTGTTACAAGGTCTACAGCTTCTTCTATCTGCTTAGGATCTTTTGTGACCCCGACATAGAGATAATATCCATTCTTAATTCCATATTCTTCCGCGGTGCGCAACCTTCTTTCAACCAGTTCGCGGGAAATTATAGGCGGCTCTGTGTTTGGCATGTCAAATACAATATCTACCCCGCTGGCTTTTGCAAGTGAAACCACATCTTTTATTGTGGCCTTGTAAGATTGTTTCCAGTCGCGGCAATGAACATGAGGATCGATTCGCATTTCATAACCAGCCTTTTATTATCTCTTAATCAGTCAAACGTCTTTAATTTCCCCATGAAATCTTCCAATTTTTCGTAACCTTTCTTTTGCATATACGCTTTCAGAATCGGGGCCCTGCTGCATGAACACGCTGCCCGCCTGCACTGCGGACGCGCCCGCAAGAATAAATTCAAAAACGTCCGTGCCGGTATAAACGCCGCCGCAGCCTATGATAGGAATTTCAGGTAGAAGCTCGTGGAATTTATTTACATTGGCAAGAGCTGTATACTTCACATATTTTCCGCCCAAGCCGCCGAAGCCGCCCTTCGGTTTTATGACCACGCTTTCTTTTTCCGGATCGATAACCAGCGCATTGCCTATGGAATTTATGCACGTGGCAAAAGCTATCCTGTGTTTTTGCAGTATTTCCGCCATCTGCTCAAAATGGACGAAATCAAAATAAGGGGATAGCTTCACACCAATCGGTTTTTTGCAGACCCTAACCACCTGTTTCAAAACTTCATCGCTCTGCTCAAAATCATAGCACACCTGCGGTTTTCCGGCTATGTTTGGGCATGACAAATTAAGTTCGATAAGATCCGCCTCAGAATCATTGAATGCGCTGACGATCTCAACATTGTCTTCAAGTTTCAGCCCGGAAACGCTCGCGACAACAGGCTTTCCGTGTTGCTTCAGGACCGAGGTAAAATTAACATACTCCCTGTAACCCAGATTTGGAAGCCCCATCGAGTTTATGGAGCCTTCGGGCAGGTCGTAATACCTTGGCTCCGCATTTCCTGTTCTCGGATCAAGCGTGCAGGACTTCATTGTTATTGCGGAAGACGCGGATTTCGCTATGGCTTCAAGCTCTTCAAGCGTTACATCTTTTGGGCCTGCCGCATTGAAAACGCAGTTTTCCAATTCCACGCCTGCGATCTTGGCGGATATATCTGTCATGTCAAAATTTAGCGTGGTTTTTTAAATGTATAAATCCGGTTTAACAACAGGAGAAAAAGTTGCAATACAGATAAACTATTTATACCTGCGACTATAGGATAATGTAGGATAACATACTACTGTGATGCTATGGTTAACTTAACCGGGAAAAACGTCTTCGCCAAAGTGGACATGAACTCCTCTTTCGACGAGAAGACGGGCTATTTCCGCGACATAGAAAAGATACTGCAAGCTGTTAAGACGATAAAATTTGCCTTTGAAAAAGGTGCGCGTTCCGTGATAGTCGCATCGCACCAGGGCGACCAGGGCAAGAACGAAACGCTAAAAAACCATGTCGTAGCCATTAAGCTCCACTTGCCGCACGTGGACATAAAATTCGCGGGCTTTCGGGCTTCTTCAGACATAACTGGCATGCTCGGCGGCAATGCTGTTGTTATTCTGGAAAACACCAGAAGCGACGAAGAGGAATGGAATTTTACTGATGTAAAAGAAACGAAAATGTACCGGATGATAAAACAAATCCCCAACCTGGCTTTTCTCAAAGACGACCCAGCTTCCCACAGAAAAGAATTGACAACATACCACATACCTAAAATGCTGCACGAAGAGGGCTGTGAAGTCGTCGCAGGCCCTGTTCTGCAGGAAGATATAGAACTTGCCGCCAAGGTCACCAAGATTCTGGAAGAAACGGACTCGTTTGCCATACTGGGCGGCAAAAAACTGCCCGACCAGCTCGAGATCTTGCCGCAAATGCTGAAAAAGTTCCCTCGCATGCGCGCGATGCTTGGCGGCCTGTTCTCGGTCTACGTGGAGCGGGCGCAGGGCAAAAACGTCGGAGAAAACGAAAAATTGTGGAAGGACGAAGAAAAGCTTCTCGAAGCTGCAAAATCAATGATAAACGAATTCAACGGCCGCATAATGCTGCCCTCGGATTATTGCATAAACAACGGTTTCGGTTGTGTGTGCGCGCCTGTTAGCGAGCTTGCCAATGGAAAGGTTATTGACATAGGGCCGGATACAATCTTGAAATACATGGAGACCATAAGCTCTGCAAAAAACGCAAGCATTCTAATCAACGGTGCAACAGGATTTTACGAGGCCGCGCCTTCAATAAACGAACCCGGGATGCGCGGCGCTGCTCACGTTTATTCTGAAGCGTTCGACGAAAAGCACGGTCACATTGTCATGGGCTTTGGCGGCGATTCGATGGTCGTGTTTAACCGCCTCGGATTTAAACCGCACGTCAACAGTTCTTCTGGAAAAGCTTTTTTCAAGCGCGTGATCTACGGACCTTACTACGGCCTGGAGTGGTTGAAAAAATAATTCGGGGGTATTGAAATGATTTCGGTGTGCGTAAACGGTTACGGAACAATTGGAAAACGCGTAGCAGACGCTTTGGGCAGGCACCCTGAAATAAAACTTGTCGGAGTTTCAAAATTCACGCCTGACGCGGACGCGCGGATCGCATCGTCAAAAGGCATCAGGATTTTTGTTCCAAAGGAAAATCACGACGCTTTCGTGAAATTTGGCATTCAGCCAGCCGGCGACACCGAAGAAATGATCGACGTTTCCGAAATCATTATAGACGCTTCCCCTGACAAAAAAGGGATCAAAAACAAGGAGGAAATATACGTTCCGAAAGGCAAGCGCGCGATATTCCAGGGCGGCGAAAAGGAGAACGTTGCCGAAGTAAGTTTCAATGCGCGCAGCAATTTCAACGCAGCCAAAAACAAAAATTACGTCCGCGTAGTCAGTTGTAACACAACAGGATTATGCAGGATTATAAAACCGATGCTGGAAAACCGTGACGACCTGGAAAGGATATCCGTTTCATTGATAAGGCGCGGTTCGGACCCGAACGATTCCAAAGGATCCGCATTAAACTCTGTCGAATGGGAATCCAATTCACATCACGCGCACGACGTGCAAACTGTGTTAGGTTCGCTTCCCATAACGACAACCGCTTTCAAGGCCCCGCAAACATTGATGCATGTTCATTCCATATCAATGCGTTTCAAAGACGCTGCGCCGTCAAAACAGGACGTGGAAAATATCTACGCAAAAGAATCGCGTGTCGCTTTGCTTCGTACCGCGTCATCGACAGCGGACATCATTGAAAAGGCCCGCGACCTGGGCTTCAGCAGGAACGATATCTTCCTGGTAAACCTGCACTCAAACACCATAGTATCCGACAAAAACGAGCTATCAATGGCGATAACAGTCCCGCAGGAGTCGATAGTTACGCCTGAGGATGTTGATGCTGCTGTATCCATGTCCGGCTTGATGAACCAGGAAAATTCCATGGAATTAACAAACAAGATCATGGGGCTCGGCAACATTAAGAGCAAATTGGAAGCCGCGTTCGGTTGAAATAAATTAAGATGGGGTTGGTGTACGAATGAAGACTACGATAACAGTGATAAAGGCTGACATAGGCTCTATAGGCGGGCACACAAGGCCGTCCGAAGAACTTTTGAACAGCGTGAAAAAATATGTCAGTGATGCTAAAACAGCAGGCCTGATAATTGACAGTTACGTCGGCTACGCAGGCGACGACATACATATCGTAACGACGCACACCAAAGGTGTGAACAACGCCGAAATACACAAATTGGCCTGGGACGCATTCAGCAAAAGCGTGGCTGTTGCGAAGGAGCAGGGTTTGTACGGCGCAGGCCAGGACTTGCTGGTAGATGCATTCTCGGGAAATGTAAGAGGAATGGGGCCGGGCGTGGCGGAAATGGAATTTGACGAGCGCCCGAACGAGGCCTTTGCCGTGTTCGCGGCGGATAAAACAGAGCCGGGCGCGTTCAACTATCCCCTGTTTACAATGTTTTGCGACATAAAATCAAACACAGGCTTGTTGATTAACCCGTCGCTTGCGAGAGGCGTTGTATTTACAATAATGGATGTGATGAAAAACCGTGTTGTCGAACTGGAAACGTGGAACCAGATGCCGGAAATTGCAGCGATTTTGATGTACCCCGGCCGCTACGTCGTTGAGTCGGTGAAAACAAAGGACGGCGAACCGATCGTGTCCGCAACAACCGACCGTTTGCACAACATCAAAGGGACTTATGTGGGCAAGGATGACCCGGCCATGGTCATAAGGTTGCAAAAAACGTTTCCCGCTACAGAGGAGGTATGCTACGCATTCAAGGACGCGCACTTTGTTGCCGGCGACACGCGCGGATCCCATCATATGACACTGATGCCGGTTAGGATAAACACGACCGCAACGTCCTACTTTTGCAATCCGCTCGTGTCCGCATTGCTGTTTAGTTCGCACAACGGGAAATTAACAGGCCCAATCGACGGCTTCGAAGGATCTAACTGGGATTTGGTAAGGCAGAAAGCTGCGGAAAAGTCGGAAGGCATGCGCGCGCAGGGCTTCGTGCACCCGGCAACGCTGATCCCCGAAGAGCTGGAATACAACCAGGGCTACCAGGAGATAATGGGCCGCATAGAAAAATTATTCAGGCAGCGTTAAAGATGTCCATTTTCGTGATAAACTTTAAATCGTACCAGGAAATGCTCGGCGAAAGCGGAAGAAAACTTGCAGAACACTCAAAAAAAATCTCCTCTGGCCTTGGCGTGAATATTGTAATCGCGCCGGCGTTTACAGACATAAGGTTTTTATCAGGCATCGTTCCTGTAATAGCGCAGCACATAGACAGCGCGGAGCCGGGCGCGCACACCGGTTCAATAACAGCGGAATCGGTTAAAATGGCCGGTGCAATAGGAACCATTATCAACCATTCCGAAAGGAAACTCAGTTTTGAGGACATTGAACTGTGCATTGCGCGGGCAAAGAAAAACGATCTTATGACGATTTGCTGCGCCGATTCGCCGGAAACTGCAGCTTCAATCGCCAAGTTAGGGCCGGACTATGTTCTTATAGAACCGCCGGAACTGATAGGAACCGTGAATTCTGTTTCAAAAACAAGTCCGGAAATAATAAAACGCACTGTAGAGCTTGTGAAATCCGCAAACCAGAATGTCGGTGTAATCTGCGGAGCCGGCGTTTCAACAGGCGAAGACGCGCGCATAGCGAAATCGCTGGGTGCAATAGGCGTTGCCGCCGCATCGGCCGTTGCGAAATCAAAAACGCCCAAGCGTGTGATAGAAGACGTAGCAAGCGGTTTAGTTTAACTAGCCAGTTTTACAGCCCCGTATTTTTCATAATACTCAACCCATAGCCTCTTGTTTTCTGCGCTGACCTTGTCTTTCATGACTTCGAATATATCGCTCATTTTTATTATCGGGAAAACGTTTATTCCGTAATCCCTTGCCATCATTTCAGAAGCGCTTAAATCCTGCACATCCACGGCATCGCCCATTTTTTCCTGGCGGTCAACAGCTATGACCATGCCCGCTATTTTGTAATCGCCAAGCGCTTTCAGCTTCTCTATCGCTTCTGTTTTCGTTTCTCCGGTAGTTATCACGTCATCCACAACCAGTATCCTGCTGCCGGGTTTGAAATGGCTGGCACCGATGATTATCTGGTCAGCCTTCTTGTCCCCATACGCTTTCATTTCCTTCCTGTCATAGATAAGCCGCCTATTGATGCCGTATAACTCACTTAACCCCTCGCAGGCTAGCGCAGCGAGTGTTATTCCCCTGTAGGCAAGGCCGAACACGAAATCAAAATCTTCGATTCTCCCTTCTTTCAGGAGTTCCATTATTTTTTGCGCAAACGCTGTTTTTATCTTATTCAGGGATTTTCCGTCAGTCAGGTGTCCCATGTTCACATAATTCGGAGACTTGCGGCCCATTTTGAAAACGAAAAGGTCGCCTTTTCCCCTGGAAAATTTTATCGCACCTTCAGATGTTAAGAATTTTACAAAATCCTCCTCAAGGCTCATGCCATGACCCTCCTGTTGATTTCCTCAGCTATCAAAGATGAGATTGACACGCTGCTGACAGGCGTTTCTATAGAATCGCTTACAACAACCGCGTCTGTTTTGTTCCTCAGTATCTCAAGCGAGTTGCCGTTAAAAAGCCCGTGCGTCGCCGCAACAGCTATGCTTTTTGCGCCTTCTGCCCTGACTTTATCCACGGCCTTGACCATTGTGGAACCGGACGCTATCATGTCGTCCATGATTATTACCCTCTTGTCTTTAAAGTTGACATCGCTCCTGATTTCGCTGACTGCGTACTCCTTTTTGCGACCCGGACACCTGCATTCTGTTTCCGGTTTCCCGCAGTCAGGGCAAACCTTGTTCTTTGTCATGAATAAAGATTTACCGGTCGCGTATTGTATCATTTCAGACGATCCCATGTCCGGCCCGATGACAATTGCTTCGCCGATTTTACCGCTTAAAGAGTCCAGCAAAATCCTGGCCGCCGACACATTAACCCCGTCCATGCCATGCAAGGTGAATTTTCCAGCTTTTCTATGGAAATGTGCGTCAGCCGTTATTAAAAACGAGATGCCCGAGGTCCTGAGCAGCTTCATCACAACCTCGAGGCTTGACGCTCCCCCATTCTGGAAAACCTTATCCTGCCTTGAGTAGGCCAGATAAGGAATTACAGCAGAAAGGTTCTGCGCGCCTTTCCGGATCGCGGCGTCCGCAAGCAGCATAATCTCCATCAGGGAATCGTTTTGATTGGGATAACAAGTCTGCACGATTATGGCGTTTTCTCCGGCAAGCTCGTTGTCGATTCTGATATAGGTCTCCCCGTCCTGGAATTTTTTTGCATGCGCTTCTGCGACACGGCAGCCTGATGCCTGCGCTATGCGCGCCGCAAGTTTTGTTGAGTTGGAGCCGGGTATAACTATCATGCTGTTCCCGCCTTTCCCAGCATTTCATTATAATTTTTAAGCCTGCTTTTTACATCGTCCGAGAATATGACATCCCTTCCAAGGCTAACCAGCGGGTTTTCTGCCGGTTTTATTTTTTCTATTTCGCCGCCTTGCGGGCCGAGTCCCTGCAAAAGGAACACTTTATCGTTTCCGGCCAGTCTCTGCACATTGGATATGTGCTCAGCCTTCACAAAATTCGTAATGCCCACAACGCAGCCGTCCGCTCCTGTTGTTTTCACCTCTTTCGCTATACGCAGATAATATTCCTCGCCGTCCAATTTTGACAATATCGTCTTTTCCGCCTCCGGGTTTGACATTACAGTCAGCACTATGACTCCTAGACCCTTCCGGTGCGCATAGCTTGTGGTTTGCGCGGTGTTGCCTGCGAAAGGTGAGAATGTGAAAGCGTCGAACCCCATTTTTGATATCCAGCTTATCGCAGCCTCGTTGGTAGAGCCTATGTCCGACAGCTTGTGGTCCAAAATCGCCAGCAACCCGTGGTTTTTTGCGGCCTTGGAGATCTTTGCAAGTATTTTGGTATCGTTTAGGAAATATTGCGTATTCGGTTTTATGGAACAGCAGAGGTCAGAAACTTTTTCTATAAGATCAAGTGAGAAATTTAGTATTGTTTCCGAATCGCTTTCCGACAGGAAATTTTTTGGTATCGTGTGGCTGCTGCGGTGCCATGGCAGGGCAGGATCCAGATTAATGTTTATTATGCTGCCCTTTTCGTCGGACGCTTTCCGATATTTTTCAAGAAACGTTTCCATGATTAATCGCCTCATAGTGCGCATTTTTGGGTCTAAGGTGCATTACGCCTCTCTTTGTTCCTATTATGGCATGGCTTGCCATTAATATGAAAAGCCCTGTTTCCAGTACGCCGCTGGTTTTCTTCAGCCTCCTTTCCGCGTAGCTAAGGTCTGTTTTCCCTGTGTTCAGGTCCAGTATGAAATTTCCGCTATCCGTGATAAAAGGCTTTCCGTTCACATTCCTGAGCGCGGGCTTGAAATCCTTCAGGGCGTCAATTATGCCGGGATAGCTGTCTTTTGATATTTCTATGGGCAGGATTCCTTTTTTCCCCAGGCGTTTCACCATTTTCGATTCGTCCGCTATTACGACAAAGATGCCCGCTTTCGACGCGACAACCTTTTCACGCAGCAATGCACCGCCGTATCCTTTTATCAGGTTTAATTCCGGATCGATCTCGTCCGCGCCGTCTATTGCGATGTCTATTTTCTCCGCCTTTTCCGCAGGCAAAACCTTTAAACCCTGCTCTTTAGCAAGTTTTTTTGTTTCCCGCGAAGTGGGTATTCCAAAAAATTCCAGGCCGTTCTTGGCCCTTCTTCCAAGCTCTTCGAGTAAAAATTTGCATGTGCTTCCTGACCCTAGGCCTGCAATCTGCCCGCTCTGCACAAGCTTCGCAGCCTCGATCGCAGCCATTTTTTTCAGGGCATCCGAATCTGAACCACGCATAGTAAGGCCTCGTCAACTACCACCTAACAAGTTAGGTGGCTTGTAACTATGCTCTGTTGCAGTTGTGCTTTTGCACCAGCAACATCATCACACGAAACGTATGGGCTGTTGACAGAAGCCCTACCAAGCAAGGCATTGCCGAGCATGGCGATGTTCCTTGACGCATTGAGGTCTGCATCAAGATTAAGCCCGCATTTGTGACAGGAGAAAAGATTTCCATGCCTGAAAGACTTTTGAGTTGTAGCACAGACAGAACAGGTCTGACTTGTGTAGGCGGGATTCACGAAGATGGTCCGCTTTCCGATGTCTCTGGTTTTGTATTCAACAAATCTTTGGAGTTGCCTGAAAGACCAGCTTCCGAGCTTCTTGTTGAATTTCCTGCCGAATTTTCTGTCCTTTCTGACAGACAGTTTTTCAAAGACGAACGTATTGTTTTTGCTATTTATAATCGTCTTGCTTATTTGATGGTTGATATCAGCAACGAAACGGTTTTCTCTCCCGCTTATTTTCTTGAGAAGTCTTTTTGCGGAACGAGTGCCTTTTTGCTGGAGTTTCCTTCGCATATAGAAAAACTCTCCTTTTCTCCTCTTCAAATGTTTGGACGCATAAAATGTATTATCGGAACAGACAGCAATCTTGTTGATGCCACAGTCGATGCCGAGTGTTTTGATTCTTTTGTATTTGAACTGTTTATCTTTGATTTCAATAATAAGTTTGCACAAAAAGAAATCCTGTCTTGGCGCAAGAACCATACCTTTGACAGTTCCAAAAGCGTATTTTTTGAAATGCTTTGGAATAGTTATTTGAAACTTTTTTCTGCCTTCAATCGTGCTTACGCTAATAATTCCCTGTTTGAGTTTAGGTGTATAAGTCCTTGCATTGTATCTGACAGAGCCATTAATCCTCTTGACAGGTTTGTTTCTTTCAAACCCGCTTCTTTTGAGAATATCGCTTGCCTGGTCTCTTGCACACTGGACGAGGGAACTTTGAAGAGAAGGATATGTCCTGCGAAGAAGCCTATAGGAATGTTTGTGCAATTCGTTTTTGTTGAAAGTCTTGGTTTCCCAGCCAATATCTATGCAATCCTGGACAGCCTTGTTAAAAATTGCTGTTGTTTTATTGAGATTTTCATCATGCGGAATTTTAACAGCTATGGTTCTTTGCATATTATTTCATTAGAAGTGAGAATATTTATAGAAAACCATACTGCCGGACAAAGGCTGGATAATCAGGGAGCTTCGTGTCATGCCGGGGCATATACACCTGTTTATTTCTACACCTCCTTACGAATCGCCTACGGGAATGACGTTTTTTCTATTCCTGCCTTTATGAAAATTTTTATCGCACTCTCATTTGATACAGGCTTCACATTCTTGGAAACGTCCTGGAACTTCCACTGCGGCTCGTATATTTTCTGTATGTCTTCTATCGTCATGGTGTTATTGCCGCCTTCCAGCATATTTATTATGTCGCGCACGAGCAGTTCGTAGGGTGTTGCGCCCGAGGGTATTCCGCCCTCCACAACGCGCGGCTTGCCATCTGGGACTTCCCACAACTGCCATGTGCCTCTGAAGTCCGAATTATACTCCTGCTCCGAATCTGCGTAATTGATCTCCAGAAACGCGTCTGTCTCAAGGTAAAATCTGATTGTTTTGCATGTAACGCCGTGCGGGAACCCTTTGCCGACTCTTATTGTGACTGTGGCGCTGTCCGCAAAAAGCCGGCCTTTTACATTGAATACCGCCTGCACAGCAGTCGGGTTCACGCCGTCGTATTCCGGCCTTATGATAAAAGTCTCTACGCCCCTGCAGTCTGCAAACTCGGCGCCGGCATATTTGTAAAGCACTTCGATCGGGTGTATCCAGTCAAGAAATATGCCCCCGCTTTCCGGTTTCAATATCCACGTTCTTCTTCTGTCTTCTGCGTTTTCCTGCTCAAAAAACGTGGCTGCAACCGATATAACTTTCCCGTATTCTCTGGTCGCGTTCACCAGAAGGCTTGGCAAACTCATCGTAAGAGCTTTCCTTAGGTAATGAAGGTGCAGGTGTACCTTATTGTACCAATTGTTTTTCTTGATATAATCAATGACCTTGTCCATTTCGGATTTGTTGATGCCGAAAGTTTTTTCAACTACGACGGCCTTGCCATGGTCTATACACTGCAGTATCTGGCTGGCATGGAACTGGTTGGGGCTGGCTATGTAAGCTAGTTGTATGTCCTGGAAAAAATTTTCCGGCAGGGGGTCGCCCGGATTTATCTGAAAATAGTTTTCCCTGCCAAGGCCCAGTTTTTCCATGATTCCGATTTTTTCCTCGTAAGATTTTAGGCCAACTGCCTTTGTTATCGCTATTCGCCCGCCGCGTTGTATAGATCTCTGGAGCCTTTCAAACCAGTGGCCCATGCCGATTGCGCCGAGATTGTATGTCATACGTTTCAACTTTTCGCTTCTTTGTTTTTCGCCTTGACCGCATGTCCGCCGAACTCGTTACGTAACGCCGCCAGAACTTTGTCGCTGAAAGAATCCTTTCTGGAACGGAACCGCGCAAAAAGCGCATGCGACAAACCCGTAAATGGCACGCCATGCTCGATGGCGGCCTGTGTGGCCCAGCGTCCCTCGCCCGTGTCCTCAACAAAACCTTCGATGTTCTCGAGCTTCGGGTCTTTGCTTAGCGCACGTTCAACCAGCTCAACAAGGTATGAGCGGACAACAGAACCGCGGTTCCATAGGTAAGCTATTTTTCTGAGGTCAAGCCCTTTGTAAGGCCCCTGTTCCAGAAGTTCAAAACCCTCGCCTATTGACTGCATCATGCCGTACTCAATCGCGTTATGAACCATCTTGACAAAGTGGCCTGAGCCCGCCGGCCCGGTATACTCGACGCCTTCGGGAACGCTTACGTCCTTGAACAGAGGCTCCAGCGCCTTGAAAATTTCTTCGTCCCCGCCGACCATTATGCACATCCCGTTCCGCGCGCCAGACGGCCCTCCGGAACAGCCTGCGTCCAGGAAGTGTATGCCTCTTTGCAAAAGTTCTTTGTGCCGCCTTGCGCTTTCCTTATAGTTCGAGTTGCCGGCATCGATGATTGTGTCGCCGCTTTGCGTGTGCGGTTTAATCTTTTCAATTACTTCGTCAACCGCTTCCGGCGGGACCATTATCCAGACTATTCTGGGCGGCGCAAGAAGCTTAACAGCCTCTTCAAAGCTGTACGCCGGTGCTGCGCCGCTTTGTTTTAATTCGTTTATGGGTTCGGGCGAACGGTTGGCTGCAACAACTTTGTAGCCTTTGGAAAGAAGCTGTAATGCGACGTTCTTTCCCATCTTTCCCAGCCCGATCACGGCAACGGTTTTGTCCATGCTATCTGTTGCATATGACGGTTCCAAGAAATAAAAAGGTTTATTTTATTTTCATCTCTTCCGGTAGCGTGATAAGAGGATATAACGAGTGGCCTAAGCCTTCAAATTTTTGTAACGCCTGGACAGGTAACCCAGTGCTATCCTGTAGAGCAGTTTGTTGTACGAATAGTCGCGCCCGTTGATAGCGGATAAGATCCTGCTTTTGCCTTTGCTGCTGTTAATTGAGTTTATGATAAAATTATACGTCAGGTTGTTGCCGAATATTTCCTGCATGAAACGCGATACCATGGAATTTTTCAGCCTGCTTTCGAAATATTCAGTTGCCAACTCCTGATAATTTTTGTTTTCTATTATGCTTTTTGATGCAAGATAACCTGACGTTATCGCGCGCCTTATGCCGAAACCCAGGAACATGTCCTGCAGGCCCGCAGCCTCCCCCACGTAAAGTTTTCCGCCGGATTGGAACTCGTTTTTTAAGGAGAACGTGGCTACGCCGCCGACAGCCTTCGGATTCCTGATATCCGGGTCAAAATGCTTTTCAAAAATCTTTTTCGCGCTGTCGAAGCAGGCGTTCAGTTTTTGAAACTGGCCGGCGAGCATTGTGCACATGCAGCCGTAGCCGTTCGTAACCAGCATATACGCGTACGCTTTAACGTGGGCCTTGTCGTCTACAAGGCACACAACATGGTTTTCCATGCTGGTTTCGAAAACTATGCCCTTGTCAACCGCGAAAATTTCCTTGCCCGCAGGCCCCGTGGCTATGATATTCGCCTCCTCCTTCGGCATTGTGCGGTTGAACGTTATCCGGACGCCGCTGTCAACAGCCTGCTCTTTGAGGCCTGTATCAAGGGTTCCCTTGAAAGGTCCGCGTTTGAAAAGGTAAAGAGGCGTATCCATTTTCATAGTGCATTGCCTTTCATCTGTCATTAATATGCACTCGTTGAAAGGGTCGCAGTCGAAATTTATTTTTATGTTCATATCAGCCAGGTCTTTGATTACGTCCTTGTCGTACGGCTTGGCTTCAAACCCCTGTAAATCCCCGCCAAACCTGTGCCCGCAATCTTTTCCGCTTTCAAAAACTTCCACCTCAAATCCGGCTTTGGCAAGGTTTATAGCTGCGGACAGCCCGGCCGGCCCTGCACCTGCTATTTTTATTTTATCCAATGCTACCAACCCCGAAGTTCGGCTAAAAAGGTTTTTATTGGAATTAGTTTATATTGATTCAATTTATTTTCATTTCTTCGGCTTTCTTTCCACTGATCAGTATTTCCGAGTTTTTCTCGGGTATTGACGCGATGTCGCCTTTTTTGAACGGGCCGTAAGAGATCATGTCCTCGCCAAGGAACGCGCCTACGTCGTCCGTAAACGCAACAACCTTGAGAGGCGCACTGGTTTTCGGCTCCAAAACGTCCTCGCGCAACTGCTTGAATTTATTCAGCGACTCCAGTATGCTTTCGAAGAAAGGCTTTTCAGAGGGCATCAGGTTCTCCGGGGGCAGCCCTGTTCTTACAGAATACAAGGCCATGTTCAGTATCTTTCTTTCCCTGGTTTCCATTATGAAGCGCAGCCTGTGTTTCACGTTCTGGAATTCCTGGGCAGCTGCCGGATCGTTTTTTACAGAATCCTCTTTCGCCTTGATGTACTGGGTTGCCTTTTCGAAGAAATCGTCCGGTATTTTGGAAAGTTTAACTGACAACTCCTCGTCCTTGTGTATTCTACGTATTGTTTCAAAAGTTAGTATGTCTGACATTTCGGCCTATTATTCCTATTATTAGATGAAAGGTAAAAATAAAAGCTGCTAATCAACGACATATCCGTCGTCTTCCTTTGTTCTGCGCCCTTTTACCGGCTTTTTGGCGGTTTTCCTTGAGGCCGCCCGGAAGCTCCTGATCGCGTATGTCACAGGGTTTCTGGCGTTCGCTTTTGTTTCCGTGTCAAAGTTTATCCCCATGGATCTGTAGAAATTCTCTTTATCAAAATTAGGCGGCAGCATTTTTTTCGACGCACGCAGCCACCTGATCTGGCCGCGCACATAATTCGCAGGCAGCGGCGGAGTGTTCTTTTGGTTCCATTCAGTTATGAAATTTTCGATTTCATCGTCGGACCAGTTCATGTTTCGCAGGAAATTAAAAAGTATTAATATGGACCTTTTCCGCCCGTCAGGCAGGCCGTATGTTATCTTCTGTATGGACGGGGGGAAAAATTCCTGCGGTATTTTGTCGGAGTTCAGTGCAATGAACCTTTTTTTGACCTCCTCTTCCTTGGCCTTGGAAGAATTCCAGTCCATGGCCTCTGTTATGAGCGTCTCCATTTCCTCGTTGTCCGTATTCTCCGAATTCAGAAATCTCTCAGCAACCTTCACGTTTTCCGGTTTGGCTTCCGATTTTTCGAATTTGTCTATGTCGGAAATTTTTATAGGCAGGCTTACTAAAAAACTGGATTCGTGCAGGGAATACGGCAACCGAAACATATGACGGCTCGTGAATAGGCCGTATTCAGCAATTGACTTGCCAACGAATTCTTCGGTCGCTTTATTTCCTTCCATCTTTCCTTTATTTGATTCGTTAAGAGAGCCTTCATATTTCGGAGAATTCGGGTCGTTAGAAATTATTTTGCCTGCGCCGGGAGGTTTGTTGAGATTGAATATTTTACTTATATCCAAACCTTCTGAACCTATTAGTTTCTCGGGCGCAATCTGTAATTTTCTTGCCATCTCTGTTATATCCGGCTCTGTTCTGAGTAAGGCATCTTCCAGCTTAGGTTTTAACTTTTTACTAAGGTACAAAACTATCACCTGCGGTATCAGTGGGTACTGTGTGCGCGTTGGCTTGTAGTCGATTTTTTCGGGAAACGATTCGAAGGGTATACCCATATGGAACGACTTGCCTCCGGTGTATTTGACCCCAATGTTCTTTATGCCGTATTTTGTTAACTCATCAAAAAATATTTTAGTGTATATTTTTGCAAATTCGAAATCCTTGATATCTATATCTATTATCAGCTCAAACCCCTTTCTTAGATCATCCATATCCTCTCTGCTCATGCCCGGCCTAAGCGACATCGGGTTGTCCCAGCGTTCAACAGAACCGTGGAATGAAACAGTTCCTGATTTAGCCATGTTTACGATATCAGTCGGATAGATCAGCACATTCGGTCTGTGGCCGAAAGAACCGTTTTTGAAAATCCCCGCCACTTCCCTGTCTTTAGAAGCTTCCAGTAAGGCATTCTGCACGTCTTCGCGCGAGTAATAATCAAGAATTTGCCTGTAGTTCATTCAAATCTGTGTTTACTGATATCCTCCCATGAATAAATTCGTGGGGTTCCTTTTTCGACACATCGGTTTAAAAGTTCGTGGTCGCAGAGCATCCTTGCGTTACCTTTCAAGGGTATCACACCTTGCATACATCCCTGTCTGTATGCAATCGGGATATGCGCTTATTCGCATCTTTTGGATGAGTGCGGGAACATTCCCAACTTCCTTGCGGAAGGTTTTATTTGAAAGTTTCCTGTGCGCTTCTTCAAAAGAAGAAGTCTTATTTGCAGGACTTTTCAATAATATAGTTTGCATCTTAAAACCTATATACATTCGCATTCATCCCACGAAGAATTCGGCATGTTAAATGGTTTTCTGTTGTAGCATTCACTCGATCATGTGCGGCGCCAGCACGAAAGACATGGAAAACTTATCGCCGTTGTAAAATTCCATCTTCATTGGAAACTCGGAAGAAAACCTGATATTAGCCGTATCCGCCAGCTTAGAGGCCTTGACTATTTTCTTCAGATAATCAAGAGGGTAGCCGGATTTGACAGCGGCTGTCGCTTCAAGCTTTGTGATCATGGAATTGCCTTTTTCAAGCTCCAATTCGGTTGTGTTGGAATCGCCCTCAGACTTTATTTTAAAGCCGTCCGCAGACGCCTCGAAAATGACCACATCCGAAACTATTTCCGCGTCCGCTATCCCCTGCGCGAGCACGTCCGATTTCAGCTCCACAGACGACGAAAATTCAAGCTTGTCCGTTGGCGGCAATTCGGATTCCGCCATGTCCAATACCGGAACTTCAAAGCGCCGCGTTGAAGACCCTGTGATAAGCACCTTTAACCTGTTGCGGTTGTCCTCTTTTTTTAACGTTATCCTGTCGCCCGTGCCTGCGCGGCGCAAAACGGAAACAAAATTGTTCATATTAACGCCAACAGACGCGTCTTCCGTAACTTCGAGTTTTTCAAAAGCGGCCGCTCCTATTTTCAGGTCAACGACAGCCACCAGAGCCCGGTCTGCCGCGACAAAACGCAGGCCGTTTTTGCTTATCCTGAAAATACCCTCGTCTATAATCTCCGCAGCTATGCCGACGGAATTCTTCAGCATGTCGATGTCCGAAATCGTTAGTTCAAACATTATGTTCCCTTTCCAATGATCTGACCTTTTTCAAAAGTTCCGCATCGATGCCGTTGACGTTTTGAAGCGATTCGGCGCGCAATTCGAAACTGTTTTCCGAGGCAAAAACCCTTCCGATAACCTTTATGCTGTCATTAACCTTTATCAAATCGAGGTTTATTTCAGGGTCCGTTGTCACTTGGACGCTTCCGCTGCCGTCGTCAACCACAAACGAATCCCCGCCCAGCCCGACCACTTTTCCGATGATCTTTACCCGTATATCCTTTTCCGGCTCAATCTCGTTTATCGACTTTTCGGCAACAGGCAGACGCTTCTGAAATTCCATGAAAAACCAACAGATTTTGATTACCCTTAAAGATATAAAAAGGCCGCCCGTGTTTTGCGAACGCGGCCGGCGGTGTTGCAGCGGTATCACAACAAAAAACACTTATAAATCTCGGTTTTGTAAAGAAATCTATGAAGCGGTAGGAATGCTGAGTTACTGGTATATACCGTATTATGGTGCGAAAAATGAGAGACGAGTGGGTAATAGTCATAGATTTCCTTTCCCGAGGCAGGCTGGGAATGCAACGTTCCGAACCGATTGCCCAGACAATCGGCGAGAAGTATTTTTCTTTGCTGGAAATAATGCCGCGTGAAGGCACCGAATTAACTGTCGGCGAACGGGTGTACATAGGCGAAGGCAAACGCGACAAGGTAAAGTACATACGCGGCCGGATAGGTTATTCAGACCTGACCGTGGCATCAAAGGAAGAGCTGCAGACGGTTGTAGAAAAGCTCGTGGACGCAGACCAGAAGAAGTTCGTTGATTTTTTCTCAAAGGCCGGACCTGTTACAAACCGTTTGCATCAGTTAGAGCTGATACCTGGGATCGGGAAAAAACACCTATGGGACATCATAGAAGCGAGGAAAGAACGTCCATTTGAGTCTTTCGAAGACCTCTCTAACCGCGTGAAATTGCTGCCGGACCCGAGAAAAATGATTATCAGGAGAATTCTCGATGAACTCGAGGACAGGGACAAATACAAGCTTTTCGTGTCCGGTGCGGTTCAAAGGCCGCAGTGATTTAGCGTGTACGACATACGTAAACTGCTTTTATCAACAGGTATCAGGCCTTCGGACAAATTGTCACAAAATTTCCTTATAGATAGTAACATAGTAGAAGCGGAGATCGGTTTCGCGGATTTGCGCAACGACGATGTGGTTCTGGACATAGGGTCGGGCTTCGGTTTTTTGGCAGAACAGGCTTCGAAAAAGGCGCGTAAAGTGATAGCCGTAGAACTTGATCGTCGGTTGGCGCCTTATCTAAGACGCCATTTCGAAAAAAACAAAAACGTGGAAGTTGTCGAAGGCGACATTTTGGACGTGGTTAAAAACTTGGAATTCGACAAAGTCGTTGCAAACATACCTTATTCGATATCGTCGCAAATAACCTTTAGCCTGTTTGACAAAAACTTTGAATTGGCTGTCATCTGCTACCAGAAAGAATTCGCGCAAAGGATGGTTGCAAAGCCGGGCAGCGGCGATTACTCAAGGTTGTCTGTAATGACGAATTATTTTGCCGACGCCGACATCCTGATGACCGTGCCGAAAAAAAGTTTTTATCCGCAGCCTGATGTGGATTCGGGAATTGTGATGATAAAACCGAAAAAAGAAAAGCCGTACAAAGTGGGCGATGAAAAATCCTTTTTCAAGATCGTCTCAGTGTTGTTCCAGCACAAGAAACAGACCGTGCGCAATGCGCTCGTCCATTCCTCAAAGACCCTTGGCCTTGGAAAAAAAGAAATCAAAAATATCGGGCTGGGTAGTCTGGAATCGCGTCGCGTGTTCACTTTAAGCGGAAAAGAAATCGCAGCCGTATCCGAAGAGGTTAAAAAATATGCACAACGCAATTAGGCTTTTGAAAAAAATACCCGGGGGCAAAGTTACGACATACAAGGAGCTGGCGCGCGCAATTAAAACGCACCCGCGCGCTATAGGCATGATTATGCGCGCCAACAGGTTTCCTTCCGAATATCCCTGCTACAAAGTTGTGATGTCCGACGGCTGTGTGGGCGGCTACAGCGCAACCGGCGGACAGCAAAAGAAGATCAAACTTCTGGAAAAAGACGGGATAAAGGTTCACAATAGCAAAATAGACCTTGGAAAGTACATGTTCAGAATGTCAGCAACCCAAGGTAAACTGTTAACGAAGAAAGGATAGAAACCGTAAACGGCACGGACAAGTTGTCGTTGATCTTTGTGTCAACGGATTCGACAAGCATTCCGACAAAGGCCGCGAAAATCGCCATGGGTATGTTGGTTATCGCCGTACACACAACACCGGATGCAACAAAACCTGACAGGCTTCCTTCCCAGGATTTTGACCTGTTATGGAAAAGCCTGTTTTTACCCAGTGAACGTCCTACCAATGCAGACACGCCGTCTCCTATGCAAAGCACGATTAAAGCGACTGAAACCGCCTGGATCGGGAAAATTAAGGAGATCGCACCTATGCTGGCAAAAAAGTACATCGCTCCCCTGTAGCGCTTGTGGTCCTTTCGTTCCAGAAAATCAAGGGCATTCCTGAAACCCTTTGTAAAACCCGCAAGAACAGTTTTTTCGGATTTTTCGGCAAAAGAAGGATAGAGGTAAAGGGCTGCGGACAGTGAGAAAAACAGGGCCGCGGTTTTGGCCGGGCCTAATTGTTGCAACAAGGGAATGACAAGCACGCCTGCCATATGCACGGCTTTTCTGGCAATTTCACCCGCGGATAAGCGCATAGATAACATATCTGCAGGATCGGTAATATACCCGGCTTGTTTCCAGCTTCTCTGCTTTTATCCGAAAACTTACAATACTATACTATGATACTCGACCAGGAGCGCAAAAGGAACCTCAAAATACAGGAAAGGTCCGGTATAAATATGGGTTTAAAAGACTCATTCCGTGAGGTCGAAATGGTTGTCCCGAGCCAGTTTGGCAGAGTTGTGGAAACCTTGAAAACATGCTACAAATACGGTTTCCGTTCCCTCGTGGTACCGCAAAATGTTTTGGCCGCGCCGTCCAACCCCAAGAGCCTCGTAAGCATGTCCGGCCTCTACAAGGAAATTTATACCGGTTTGTTGCAGATCAACCGGACAGCCAAAAAGTACCGTATTGGGCTTTCTTTCCACGCCGACACCATGACCGTACTTAGCTCGGATGAAGCGCATAAAAAAGAGCTTTACCGGGAGGCGATACGTGTCTTTTGTCACGCCGCGCACATTCTTGACGGCCGCCTTTTCGGGATAAAACCGGGCGAAGCAAAAGGCATGTACGACAAGGAGGCGGTCCGGGCCGCGGCTCAGGAATTAAATAACATAGTAGATTCCCTGAAGGTGGACACGCCCATAGGCGTGGAAACCATGGGTAAACTGACGGATATAGGAAGCCTTAGCAATGTTTTGGAAATTGTCAAAAACACGCATCAGACAGAGCCGCTGATAAACTTAGGCGCGATCCACGCCCGTGGCTCTGGCTCATTGACATCACAGCAGGACATAGCCAAAATCTTCGACGAGGTAGAATCCAAACTCGGCGCGGAATACCTGAAAAACCCTGTAATGTACTACTCAACCCTTTCCTACGGCCCTTCCGGCGAAACGGGCGTCACGACAATGGCAAAATCCAGCCTAAAATTTGAGTACATAGCAAAGGAATTGATAGATCGCGGCATCCAAGCAACAATAATCGTTGACACGCCGGGCAAGGAGATGGACGCGTTGAAATGCATCAAGGTTATAGACGAGAATATGAAATAGGTAAAATGGATGAATGCAAAAGGTGTTTTGTGAAACCAAACAGTTTTTGGGGTCACAAGTTTTGCAACAGCAAAACAGCGAAAAATCCTTCAAGGATTTTTCACGTGCAGGTTACTGCGTAACCTTGCACTGTGCAAGGAAACCAAAGGTTTCCTTTGTTTAAAAGACCTTTTTTTGAAAAAGGGATTTGGTATGAAGACGTTCATCAAATTGCTGGAAAATTATGAGAAAGACCTGGAAAAGAGAATAACAAAAAAGGGCGTGACGGTTACCGTATCCGGTTTGTCCGGCGTCGGGAAAGGCACGGTCGCCGAAGCGCTTGCAAAAAACCTGAACCTGCAAAAGGTTGTGATGGGAGACATTTTCAGGAAAATAGCAAAGGAGCGCGGAATCGGACTTGAAAAATTATCCGCAACACGCGAGGATGAATTGGATCTTTTGGTTGAAAAAACCGCCCTTGAGCTTGCGATGACGGGCAATGTGGTTCTCGATGGAAGAATGACCGCCTTGTCCGCAGGCAACAATGCGGATTGCAGGATCCTGATAGAATGCATGATGGAAAAAAAGTCTGATAGGGTTGCGAAACGCGAAAACATTTCCATCGAAGAGGCCGCTATCCGGTTAAAGTCCAGGGATGCCGCTGATTCTGCAAAATATCTGCGGCTGTACGGCTTGGACGTGTCTGAACGCTCTTTTTACGACGTGGTTATAGAAACCACAAACATGGATATTGAAACAACTAAAAACGAGGCCGTAAAAATAGTCCGGCAGGTTTTGAAGGATAAACTCTAATAACCGCAAGTCAAGCACGTTTGGCCACATCCTTATAGGAACATTTCCTTTCATATCGGAACTTCGTTTAAGCGAAACCCGCTTTATTAGTCCCGAACAATCCAGCTTAGGTGATAAAATGGTAAGCGAAGTTGATCAGTTTTTGAATGAGTTGGAAATTAAGGCCAAAGAAATGGAAATAAACGAATTTTTGAACAGGCCCAGCCTGAAAGCCCTGAAAAAGGAAGAAATCGCGTTTGAGAGGGTATAAACCTATGGCTAACTGTCCTTTCCTTCGACCGTTGAAAAAATATACCTTAATTTTTTGACGCTGTTAACCTCATGATTTATCGCAATAGCTGTATAATGTTTCATTGTAGTAATTAATTTTCTTGATGCTGAAAGTATCAAAACCCCTGCGACTATTATCACGGCGCCCGCAAACTGGTTTTGTGTTACGCTCGAATTTGTGAAAACCGAAGTGAATATTACCGTGAATAGCGGCGCTGTTGAAAGTATGGCCGCGGATCTTTCGGCCTCTATCAGCCTCAACCCGTAGAAGAAAAGCAGGGCTGGTATCAGCGAAGCAAAAACCGCGAGGAACAGAAGATAGGACCACGCCTGTGCGCTTAACAGAACCGCTCCGGACCCGACAAAAAACAGCGAAGCTATCAGCGAGACAGAACCTCCGACAAGCCTGTCATAAAGCGAAACTATCCAGGGGTTTACTGTAAGAAGGGATTTCCTTTCCATCACAGCGGCCGCGGCGCCCACAATCGAAGCTGCTATAAGCATAAACGCGCCCACAGAGCTGCCGAAGCTTATTTTGTTAAGCATAATCCATACGCCGATTACGACCAGTAAGGTTCCTGCCAGTTCATCCGCTCGTATTTTTTCCTTTAGGAAAACCATTCCAAACAAACCCACCCAGACCACGCCTATGTTGGATATCGAAGACGCTGTTATCGGGTCTGTCAAAAATAATCCTGTGTAAAAAAGTGCAGGAAGAAGCGCCGCACCAAGCACGGAAGCCAGGAAAAGCCTTCGCCCCGCCAGCCTGCTTATGTCCATGTTGACACGTCTGGATCTAAGGTAAACGAAAATCATGAAGCCTGCTATGAAATAGCGCCACGCCCCCATTACAACAGGGTTAACATAATCCATGGCAGCCTTTTCGACTATCGGTGCGCCGCCCCAAATTATAGCCGCAGCCGCGGTGTATAAAGAGCCTTTCAGTATAGAATCCATACTAATGATTATAGGAATTATCCAAAAAAAGCTTTTGCAGCAAAAGGGTTGCTTATTTCATTCTGCTACTGCAGTGTCAGCAGGCATTTCCTCTGTCATCTCGCCTGTCGGCGCAGTTATGTGCTTGATCACAACAACATCGCCCACCGCCTGCACCATGGGAAACGGAACAATAACGCCGCGCTTGCCGCCGACTATCTGCGCCAGATAAGAGCCTTTAACAGACTCTATAACAACAGCCCGGATTTTGTACTTTGTAAGATCAAATTCAAGGTCGGATACCTTGCCGCAATAAGCGCCCCTATCAGTAAAAACGTCCTTCCCGAAAACTTCAGAAACATCTTTTACGTTGATTGGCATTAATCCACCTGTTAACCCTATTATTCTAAAAGGATATTTATTCGTACAAATATAAAGCTTTTGCGAATGGGTATACTGAAAGTTAGAAGTCGGGGTCGCCTAGCCAGGTTAGGGCGCAGGTTTGCTAAACCTGTTGGCGTTAATAGAGCTGGAAGCAACGGTAAACAGAAGCATATCATAGATATGCTCCAGTCTGAGTTTGCTTCAGTCTGCGACGCAGCCAACGCGGGTTCAAATCCCGCCCCCGACGCTATTAAAAATAACAACCATAAATAGGGAAAGATAGTCCTGTAAGCAGACTGAAACAGACACATACCGAAAGTGTCTGTTTCTAGCTACAACTGCGGCGGTGGTCCAGCCTGGCTAAGACATGAGCTTGCCAAGTTCAAAACCCGGGTTCAAATCCCGGCCGCCGCATGGCCCTTTTAAAAAAGCGCCAGCGGAAAATAGTTTGAACCGTTGTTTTTATTATATTACCTACTAAGTAGGAAAAGGTAGTGGTAAGCCGACCTATAAACTGTAATGCGTCAGTTGCAACGGCTCGGATGACAGATCGGCTATGTGGGCGCCTGCAGTCGAACTTTTCCAAAAAGTTTGATCAAAATAGAACGGCAGAAAGCGTCAGAGGGGAGTTCGACTCTCCCTCCGAGCTATTAAAATTTATCGAGGAATAAATTATGCCAGAAATGCTGGCTGATTACGGAATGAAAATAACCATTTGCGATTATAGTTAAAATTGAACACGGCGACAATAACTTCAGTAAAAATGCGCTGATATATACTATGAGAACGTTAAAATTTTAGAATAGTGATTTTATGATGATAATCCGTAAATGCGCCCTTCTGCTGGTCAGGAACAAGAAGCTTTTACTGTCCCGTGAATTTGGCGATAATCGCTTCCTGACCGTAGGCGGCTCCTTCGAGGACGGTGAAACAGACCTGCAGTGCCTTCAACGCGAACTGTTGGAAGAAGTCGGTACGAAGGCCAAAGAAAGCACGTTGAAATTTCTTGACGAGTTCGTATATACGGACGGGCAGGAAAAGGTTATACACATACGCGCTTATGCGGGCGAATTGGAAAAAGACCCCGAAGCCGCGGGCGAAATCGAAGAATTAAAATGGTTTGACCGCAACGACCTTGAATCAACGCCTGTTGAAATAATGTCCGAAATAACAAAACACAAGATACTGCCGTTCCTGATAGAAAAGGGTCTTGTATGAAAATATTCAATACGCTGAGCAGGGAAAAAGAGGAGTTAAACAAAAAAGAAATAAAAATGTTCGTTTGCGGCCCGACTGTCTACGATAACTCGCACCTCGGGCATGCGCGTACATACATAGCTTACGATATCATCGCAAAATACCTTCGTTATCGGAAATACGGCCTGTTCTTCCTTATGAACATAACCGATGTCGACGACAAAATAATAAACCGCGCCGCCGAAACTAAAAAAGACCCCAAGGAAATTGCAATACAGTTTGAAAAGGCGTTTATGGAAGATTTGAAAACGCTGGGTATCGACAGCATAGACAAGTTCGCACGCCCCTCCGAGCACATCAAGGAGATAATAGACCAGATTCAGAGGCTGTTAAAAAAGAAGTTCGCCTACGAAACGAAAACAGGCGTTTACTTCGATATAACAAAATTCGCAGACTACGGCAGATTATCGCACCAAAACACCGAGGAGTTGAAAAAACACCGCATTGAGCCTGACCATACAAAAAAGCATCCCCATGATTTTTCGTTATGGAAAAAAAGGGAAAAAACAGAAATGGGCTGGGACTCTCCATTCGGCTTCGGCCGCCCGGGCTGGCATATAGAAGATACGGCCATATCGGAAAAGTACCTGGGCCAGCAATATGAAATACACGGAGGTGCTATAGACCTTGTATTCCCGCACCACGAAGCCGAGATCGCGCAAATGGAATCGGTATCCGGCAAAAAACCCATGGTTCGCTTATGGACACACACAGGATTTCTCCTCGTCAACGGCGAGAAGATGGCGAAGTCGCTGGGAAATTTCGTAACAATCAAAGAAGCCCTGAAAAAACACGGCAAAGAGGTTTTGCGCCTGTTTTTCTCGATGTCCCATTACAGGAGCCCCATAGATTTTGATGAAAATAATTTAAAGCGGACGAAAAACACCTTGGACACGATTTACAACTCATTGGTTGTTCTTGAGAGCATAGACAAAGGTAAAGATCCCGAAACGGAGATTGACTCCGAAGTGGAACGCATCAAATCAGCCTTTATAGAGCACATGGACGACGATTTCAATACGCCTTATGCGTTGTCCTCTTTGTTCGAACTTGTGGATCTGATAAACAAGTACGCGTCCACGGGCAAAAAAATAAGCCACGGCTCAAAGGGGCTGATTGAAACAACCTTGCTGGAAATATGCGCCATATTCGGAATACTTCAGGATTACGCGCCGGTCAAAATCACGGGCGAAATCAAAAAGCTGGTCGCAGAGCGCGAAGCTGCAAGGACGAAAAAAGATTACAAGAAGGCCGACGCATTGCGCAGCAAACTTGAAAAGATGGGAATAACCATCGAAGACACTAACGCCGGCGTCATACTGAAAAAGAAATCTTAGACTGGTAATCCCGCATCATGCAGCGGTTTTGGATAAAAATTAAACCGGCTTTTTCCGCCAACAGCTTCGCCTTGTCGTCCTGTATGCCCAGCTGCGCCCATATGACCTTAAGCGAAGGGAAATTGGCTTTCTCTTTTAAAATGGATTCTACTATGCCCGTTAATTCTGCCGAAGGCCTGAATATGTTAACCACTTCTATCCGGTCCTTCAGATCATAGGGAATTTCTGCCATAGATTTGTAGGATTTTTGCCCCATAATTTCTTCTCCGGACGGGTTTATCGGAATGATGCGATAGCCTTTGGATTTCATGTACGCCGGTACTGTGTGCGCGTCCTTTGTCACGTCGCGCGAACAGCCTATTACCGCAATTATCTGGTATTTTCTTAGTATCTGTGCCGTATCCATGGAATTAATTCGCGGCTAACCGATTTAAGACAGCTTTGTAACGGCATCGGCAAAACCGTCGCGCACAATTTGCATTTCCCTGCCTGTAGACGGGCTTACATAAAGATGTTTGCTGCGATATACCTGTCGCTTCAGGCAATGCGGAAAATATTTCCCCAGATCCTCGACAAAGAACGGCACATGTGCGTCGTATAATTCGTCAGCAGAAAATAAGCCTTGGTATTATTCCCCTTTCCGCCACTTCAGGTGAGGCCTTCCTTTTTGCTTCCAGGTAATCCCATCATTGATCGACTGCGCATTTCACTTCGTCCGTAGTTACGGGCAGTTCTTTCATAAACAATAATGACATCCTCCCGCGACTAAAGTCGCGGGTTTCCTTAGGCGAATGTCACGTTGTGATGTTCTACCTGACCCTCAACGTAACGGATCTGCGTATGCACGTCCGTTAGACCTGTCGTCACAGCGTAATATCCGCGGCTCC